>JACQDI010000441.1 GCA_016201195.1 Acidobacteriota bacterium
CGGATGTCATAGCCCTCCTCCAACTGTTCGGTGGCGAACGAATGGCGAAAACTGTGAGGGGTCGCGGGCTTCGTAAGGCCAGCCCGACCGGTCGCCTCCTGCACCGCCTTCTGAATCACCGATTCGTGCGCGTGGTAGCGACGCCGAATGCCGGTCCTTCGGTCAAGGTAGTAGGAGGAAGCAGGAAACACCCACTGCCAGCCATGGAGTCTTGGGGTCGGGCGGCCGGGAACAAGCTCCCACAGACGACAGGCGGCGGAGTTGTTCATTGCCCTGGACCTCGCAGTAATGCGCACCGCGATTAAACCACGGCTTTGCCGGCGAGTCAAGCTCCTCTGGGCTTGAAAAGGTTCCTCGGAAGCCGAAATATTGACCATTTCGGAACGCCAAGCGCCCGACGCTCCAGTTAATGGTACGAAATATCCTTTCTGCTGCGAACACTCCTCGGCGCCGTCGAAATGGCGGAGCTTCGATGACCCGCGATAGGAAATGGCGCGGCGGACCCGTCGGAACGGAGCTGTCGTTATCGAAGCACCGCGCCGATGCCCCGGTATCCGCTGAGGATCCGAACAACCTCCATCGGGCGGCGCTCCGCGCGATAGATAACGAGGTAGGAGCTTACGGGCCAGAATCGAAGCGGTTCGCTGGCCAGATCCGCTTGAAGATGGCCTGGTTTCGGCATCGTATTCAAACGGAGCATGGATTCCCAGATTTCGTCTATCACCCGATTGGCGGCCTCCGAGAGGACCGCCGGTTTCATTTCCGGCGGGTCGCTTCTTTCTCGCCCTGCACCCGCTTTAGGCCCCTGGCTTTGATGCGCTCCACCAGAGCTTTATCGAGCGGCTTCGAGCGGCCGCGGTCGAGTTGCTCCAGCCCGACGGCAATCTCCTTGCGTAGTACTTCGAGGCGGCTCCGCTTGATCTCGTCCTGCTCTTTCAGCAGCCGCAAGGCTTCCCGGACAACCTCGCTGGCAGAGTTGTATAGCCCGCTTCCAACTTTCTGATTGACAAGTTTTTCAAGCTCGGGCGTTAGAGAGACGTTCATGATCTAGACCCTGATATCAAACTTTGTCAATCTCTGTTACTTAGCGTTCTTTGCGTCTTTGCGTGAAATGAATTTCTGAGACGCGAAATCGGATAAGAGGCCCTGGTTGCCGCCAGTCTCGCTAAGTTATAGACAGCACAAGAGTTCGACTCCGCTGCAAATTTGCAGCGGAAATCCGTCGGCCGGATTGGCGATAAAGCCGCTAGTAGCTCAGCTCCCTCCGCGCCGTTACGTGCTTCTCCAGCTCCTTCCGGTCCCCAAAATACGTCGGCTTGGCGCGGGCTTTGCTGAACAGTTTCTCGGCCTGGTCGTCGAAATGCGGGGAGTCCTTGTGGTCGCTTTCGCCGAGGGGAATGACCATGAACGACTTCGGGGGTTTGGTGAGGATGACGATTTGCGTGGAGGTCTGGCCGCTGGCGCCGACCATCTCCTTGCCCTGCCGGGTAAATCCGATGGCGCGCGGGGTGGCCATGCCCGCTTCGGCCAGGGTGCCGCCGCCGACCGAGTAGGTCCGGTTCGCGCCCTGGCGGCCGACGCGGAACAGGGTGCCGTAGGCGGCGCCGGGAGGAAACTCCGAGCGCAGCCGCGCTTCGGCCACGCCGAGGGCGGCCTGGATGTCGGCGTCGGTGAGTGAATCGGGCGGCTCGATGGCGCGGCTGTGGCTGCCCAGGGCCATCTTGAACAGGTAGAAGCCGAGGGCGGCGCGGGAATCGGCGTCGCTGCGGCGGTTCCACGAGAGCAGCATCTGGGCGAAATCGCCCTCGGGCCGCGCTCTTTCGATCCGCTGCTGCCACGTCTCAGCTTTATAGACTTGGGTGGAAAACGCCATGGCCACAGCCTGCTCGGTGGTCAGGTCCTTGGCCGCGTCGAGCAGGTCAAGCGCCATCCGGGCGCGCTGGTGCATGGGTTGCGTCGCGTTGTAGAGGTAGGGGCGCTCGGCGAATTTTTCCACTGTCAGAGGGGAATCCTTCATCATGCCCCACGGGGGAATGTTGCAGTTCTGCATGTAGCCCTGCGGAGGGTTGGCGATCTGCACCAGGTCCTCGAGCGGGTGGATGCCCTGCCACTCGCATTGGCCGGTTGATCCGGGCAGGGGCTTCGAAGGATCGCAGCCCTTGGGGCGGATCGGCACACGACCGTTGCGGACGTAGTAAATGTCGCCGTCCACCGTGCCGACCATGATGTTCTGCGACATATACTGCCGCATGGCGAGCGCCTTCTTCATCTCGCCGAGGTTCTTCGAGGTGATCATGGCCCAGGCCTGCTCGAGCAGGCGAAACTCCCAGGCGTAGGAGATAGCCACCGCGTAAGCCTTGCCGTCTTTGCGGGCGACGATGGGCCCGTGATGGGTCGACTCGATGGTTACCTCTTTCCACGTGACTTTGTCGCCGGTCTTCACCCCGATCCTCTCGCCGCGGACCTCGATGGGACGCCACTCGCCTTTAAACTTGTAGCGGCCTTCGGAGACTTCCTCTTGGTAGACGTCGGAGGTATCGGGACCGCCGGTAGTCATGGCCACCGAAAGGTAGCGGCTGTGGCCAAGGGTGGGAAACGGCAGGCCGACGCGCGTGCCGCCCGAGTAGGCGAGCTCGCCGCCGTAGACCCGCATCTCGAAATAGCGTGTCTCGCCGTACCAACTCAGGTGCGGATCGATGACGGCGATGGGGGCGTGCATCGCAGTGCGGCTGGGGGCGATCAGCCACTGGTTGGACCCCAGGTAGGGCATGGGGTCAGGCTGGATGCCGGCGCGCTGGAGGTCGGAGCCGGCCTCGCCTTCCGGCCAGCGCCAGATGGTGAAGCGGCCAAGGGCGACCACGTGCCAGGGCTCGAGCTTCACAGCCCAGGCGGGGACGTCCTCGGGGTGCTCCTTCATGTATTGCTTCACTCCGCCCACAAAGGCCTCGAGGATCGCGCGGATGTTGGTGGGCAGCTCCGGGTAGTGTCGCTGGGCCACCTGGCGGTGGCGCCAGACGCGCTGGCGGTAGTCGTGGGCGAGCCACTCCGGGCCGAAGACCTCGGCCATGGTTCCCTCGGCCTTGCGGAAGTTGCGCATCATCTCTTCCAGGCGGTCTTCGGCCTGGGCGTAACCGGAGCCGTAGGCGGC
>JACQDI010000443.1 GCA_016201195.1 Acidobacteriota bacterium
CTCGTCCGCCTCCTCGACCGTCCGCATGAAAGGCTTCTCGCAGAACACGTGGGCCCCGTGCTCCAGCGCCAGAAGCGAGATTTCGTGGTGAGAATCGGGCGGCGTGCCGATGATCACCGCCTCCGGTTTTTCTTCCTGGAGCAGCGTCGCCGCGTCCGGATAAACGGCCTTCAGACCGAACTTTTGGGCCATGCGACGGCGCGTTTCGGCGTCCGGCTCTGCTCCCCCGACCAGTTCGATCGCCCCCACCGCCCGGCAGGCGGGAATATGAATGCGCTCGGCCACGCCGCCGAGCCCGATGATGGCTGTGCGCACCAAAAGGCTATAATAACAGTCGGCTGGCAATCGGTTGATTGACGATTGACGATTGATCTCTGTTGTCCCGTCTGCCGGGAACCGGTGACTCGCACCTCCGAGGAATATCAGTGTGCAGCCTGCGCGCGGCTCTATCCGGTCATCTTCGGATTTCCCGATTTTCGCATCTCGCTTCCGCCGCATTTTGACCGCACCCGGGATCTGGAAACCGCGCAGGCGCTGATCGAGGCTGAGACCCACCTGGATTTCGAGGGGTTGGTTCATCTTTACTACCGGCTGAACCCGGAAGCCAGTGACCTGCACGAGAAGCACATGAGTCACCTGGCCGGCGAGGAGGACCAGGCGCGCGCGGCCCTGGACCTGATCGAGCTGGAACGGCCCCTGGGCGCCGGGGACACGGTGCTCGAGGTCGGCTGCGGGCTGGCCCAGTTCCTGGCGGTAGCCGCCGAGCGGGTGGATCGCTTTGCCGGGGCGGACTTGAGTGTCTCGTTCCTGGTGCTGGCCCGGAAGCGGCTCCACGGGCGCGGACTGCTGGTGCTTGCCGAGGTCGAGCGACTGCCGTTTCCCGACGCCTCCTTTGCCGCCGTCCTGGCAGCGGACGTCATCGAGCACGTGGCGGATCAGGAACAGTCGATCGAGGAGATGGGCAGGGTGTTGCGGCCCGGCGCGCCGCTATTTCTTGCCACCCCGAACCGGTTCAGCCTGGCGCCGGAGCCTCACGTGAACCTGCGGGGCGTCGGCTACCTGCCGCGGGGGTGGGCCAATCGCTATGTGCGCCTCCGCCGCCGCCTTTACTACGACGACGTACGGATGCTGTCGGCTGCCTCGCTCGGCCGCCTGCTGCGCCTCCACTTCCCCGGCACGGCCCGGGTGCTGATCCCGGGCCTGAGCCCGCGCCAGATCTCGCGGTTCCAGCCTGTGCAGCGGCGCCTGGCTATGCTGTACATGGCCCTCCGCCGCCTGCCGGTGGTCCGCCGCGCCTTCTACCTGTTCGGACCGTTTTTCCACGCTGTGGCGGTGAAGCGATGAAGCTGGCCTGCATCGTCGGGGCGCGGCCGAACTTCGTCAAGATGGCCGCCCTGGTCGAAGAAATCCGCCGCCGCCCGTCGGTCTCCTGCACGCTCATCCACACCGGCCAGCACTATAGCCCGGAAATGTCCGGGGCGTTCTTCGAGGAGCTGGAAATGCCCCCTCCGGACGTGAGCCTGGACGTCGGACCGGGCACGACCATCTCGCAGACGGCGAAAATGCTCGAGCGGCTGGAGCCGGCGTTGGCCGCCGCCGCGCCCGATGTGGTGGTCGTGGTGGGCGACGTGAACTCGACCCTGGCCGGGGCCATCGCCGCCTCCAAGCTGGGCCTTCCCGTGGCCCACGTGGAAGCCGGACTGCGCAGCTTTGACCGCTCCATGCCCGAGGAGATCAACCGCGTGATCACCGATGCCGTCTCCGACTTCCTGTTTGTCAGCGAGCCGAGCGGGGAGCGGAACCTGCTGGCCGAAGGCGTCCCGCGCGAGCGAATCTTCTTCGCCGGCAACGTCATGATTGACACCCTGCTGCGGTTTCGCTCCAAGGCCGAGCGTTCTGGGGTGCTCGAGCGGCTGGGACTCGCGGCCGGGGGCTACGGCGTGGTCACCCTGCACCGTCCCTCGAACGTTGATCACGCCGCATCCCTCGGTGGCCTGGTCGCGGCGCTACAGCAAATCAACCGCCGGGTTCCGGTGGTGTTTCCCGTGCACCCCCGCACGGCGCAGATGCTGTCGGGCTCGGGCCTGGACATGGCCGGCCTGCGGGCCGTCGCCCCTTTGGGTTATCTGGATTTCCTGTGCCTGATGAGCCGCGCCCGGCTGGTGCTCACTGATTCCGGCGGCATCCAGGAAGAGACCACGATTCTCCAGGTCCCCTGCCTGACCCTCCGCGAGAACACCGAGCGGCCGGTGACCGTCGAGCAGGGCACCAACCGGCTGGTGGGAACCGATCCGGCGAAGATCGTGGCCGCGGCCGAAGAGGCGTTGGATTCACCCCCTCCCTCCGGCCGCATTCCGGAGCTGTGGGACGGCCGAGCCGCCGGCCGGATCCTGGACGTGTTGATGTCTCACGCGAAGACCCAAAGCAAGCAAAGCCTCCCATAAGTTTTCTTTGCGGCCTTGGCGTCTTGGCGTGAGATTGCCTACCGCACGGCGACGAACGCCGGCGTCAGCGTCTGGTTGAATCCGAATCCCACCACCACGCGGGCCTGGTTTGTCGGGCCGGCCCCTCGCGGGACCTCCACGTTGATCTGGGTCAGGCCCACGAAGCCCGGCGCCAGGCCGGCGAATAAAACCTTGGCCTCGAACCCGCCGATATTGACCGCCACGCGCAGAACCGGCTTGGGGAAAGGCGGCGCGACCGGCGCCAGGGCTCCGGTCTCAACCTTTGTGTCCAGCACGCCCTGACCGGTTATGAACAACTGGATCACGCTGCCGGCATCCGCCGGGTTATCTGGGCTGTTGAGGGTGAAATCCTGGTTGAGGGCCGCCGCCCGGTTGTCGCCCACGGTAAAGATCCCCGGCGCCGCTTCCACGATGCTGACCGTCGTCTCCCCGGGTTCCACGCCGGTGGCGGTAACCACCATCCGGACCGATCCTTTGTCGGCCACCTCGAACGGAACTTGCAGGTTCACCTGGTTGTACGAGACATAGTAGAGCGGCGCTCGCACGCCATCGAAAGTGACCGTCGTTCCCGCCAGCGTCGTGGGGATCTTCTGGGTTGCCGGGTCGAGCGCGAACACAGCCCCCTCGCGAGGACCCAGGCGAGAGCCGAAAATACTGACGATCTCTCCGGGCGCCAGTGATTGCGGTTGGAAACTGGCGGCGTTGACCACGGTGCTGCGCTCGAACGTAACTTGGGGCGGCCGAACCGTGAAGGTCACCGGGACCTGAACCGGTGAGTTGGTGGCTCCCTCGGCGATGATGGTGAGACGCCCGGCGTAGGTTCCCGCTCCCAGAGATCCCAATTCGGCGCTGACGGTCGCGGTCCCGGACGGCCCCGGCGCCGTGACTTGGAGCCAGGCGCCGCCATTGAAGGTGGTGGCCTCAATCCGCCAATTGAGAGTACCCTCCCCGCCGTTCGAAACGGATAGAGCCTGGGGAGGCGGGCTGCCGGCATCACTGAAGGTGGCGAAGCTCAGCGAAGTCGGAATGCTCAGGATGACTGGCGGCCTGGGATCCCGGACCGCGAAGATCACCGGGATCACTTTGGTCGGATTCGCCGCCCCCGGCGCGGAGATCACGACGCGGCCGCTGTACGATCCTCGCGCCAAATCGCCGACGCGAGCGGTGATGGCGGCGGTGGAAGCGTTGACCTGCACGACCGAGAGCCAGTTGCCGCCGCTGGTGGTCTCCGCGGTGGCGCTCCAGTTCAGCGTTCCGCCGCCGGCGTTGATCACATTTACGGACAGGTTATAACTGCGGCCGCTCCCTGCCACACCTTCGAACGCCAGCGCGTCGGGGGCCACGGCGATGCCCGGCGCTGCCTGGCCGGAGGAAGTGACCGTCAGCGCAACCTCGATGACCTGCGGGGTGTTGTCGGCGCCGGTGTCGCCCGGGGCGGAGATGGTGATGGTGCCGTAATAGACTCCGGCGGCCAGGTTTTTGGATACAACTGAAACGATCACGATCCCGCTTTCGTCGTCGACCAATCCGGGCAGCATGCCGACGGGAGGATCGACCGCGAGCCAGTTACCGCCGCTCGGGGTGACCACCGCCACCGTGGCGGTCCACACCATCCTGCCGTGGGTGCTGTTCTCCAGCTTGACTGGCTGCAAGGGCGGATTGTTCCCACCAGGGGCAGCGACAAAGTTCAGGTACTTCCTGCTGAGGACGAGGTGAGGCGCGTGGGCCCAGGCGCTGCCAGCCAGAAGAGCAGCCAGGCAGCCGATCGACAGGGCGCGGCCTCCGGGATTGCGAAGTGCCATAGGTTGCTTCGACCCGAATGGACGCAGAACTTCAGAATAGCAAGGAGCGGCCCTGCGTTACAATGACCGTTTCGGTGTCCGAGCGTGATCTCCGTTATCATCCCCGTGAAAAACGGCGAGCAGGACCTGGAGCGGTGCCTGGCCGCCCTGCGCCGGTCGTGCTATACCGATTACGAATGTATTGTGGTCGATGACGGCTCGACCGACGGCTCAGCCCAGGTGGCCGAACGGCACGCCTGCCGGGTCATCCGGTGCGCGCACAGCCGCGGGCCGGCGGCGGCGCGCAATCGCGGGGCGCAGCAAGCGCGCGGCGAGGTCCTTTTCTTCATCGACGCCGACGTGTGCGTGCACCCGGATTCGCTCGCCCGGGTGGCCGAGCACTTCACCGGAGATCCCGCGCTCGATGCTTTGATCGGCTCTTACGATGAAAGCCCGGACTCCCCCGACTTTCTTTCCCAGTACAAGAACCTGATGCACTGCTACGTGCACCAGTCGGGCAACCAGGCGGCCTCCACGTTCTGGAGCGGGTGCGGCGCCATCCGTCGCGAGGTGTTCCAAAAATACAGCGGTTTCAGCGAGGATTACCGCCGCCCGGCTATCGAGGACATCGAGCTCGGCTACCGCCTGACCGCCGACGGGCGCAAGATCCTGCTTGACAAGGACCTCCGCGTCAAGCACCTCAAGGCGTGGAGCTTCTGGCGCCTGATCAAGACTGACATTTTCGATCGCGGCATTCCCTGGACCGAGCTGATCCTGCGCGACTCCAACCTGCCCAACGACCTGAACGTGCAGATCTCGCAGCGCATCAGCGTCGCCCTGGTCTACGTCATGCTGGCGGCGGTGGGGGCGATGGCCGTGCACTTCCGAGGGCTGTTCCTGGTCCCCTTGCTGTTGCTGCTGGTGCTGGCGCTCTCCAGCTACTGGTTCCACGACTGGCACGCCTCGCGCGCGCAGGTGCGGCTGCTGGTTGCGATCGGCGCCCTGTTCGGGGCGTCGATCTACTTCGCCTGGACCCACCACATGCTGGCGCTGATCCCGCCGCTCGCCGTCACCCTGGTGCTCATCTACCTCCAGCACAAGTTCGGGGGAGGCTCGCGCTCGCGGCGCGTCTACACCTTGCTCGCCGGCGTGAGCCTGGCGGGCACGATCGTCTTCATCCTCAGCTTCATGCCCTATCACCCGATGATCGTGCTGCCGTTCGTGATTCTGATCCTGGTCCTTTTTATCAATTCGCAGTTCTACGTGTTTCTTGGAGGGCGCAAGAATTTTCTGTTCGCTCTTACCGCCATTCCCTTCCACCTCCTCTATCACTTCTACAACGGGATTTCATTTGTGGCGGGCAGCATCCTCTACTGGACCCGGCGCCAAAAATGAGTGCGGCCCGCACGATCCTTCACAATTTCGTCAACCTTTCCGCGGGGGACCTGGCCGCAAAGCTGGTGGCTTTCGCCGCCTTCGCCCACTTGGCCCGCGCGCTGGGCTCGAGCGAGTTCGGCCGCATCGGCCTGGTGACGACCATCGTCTCTTACCTGCTCTTGCTGGTTATGCAGGGGTTCGATTCGGTCGGCATTCGCGACATCGCCCGCGACCGGCGGAGGCTCGGCGCCTACGCCGGGACCATCATGGCTATCCGGGTGCTCTCTGCGCTCGCGACCCTGGCCGGCGTGGCCGCCGTGGTGGCGTTGGTGGCTCCGGCTCCCCCCATGCGCTCGCTGCTGCTGCGCTTTTCGCTGAACCTGTTGCCGGGCGCGCTGTCGCTGAAATGGGCGTTCCAGGCGGTGGAGCAGACCCGGCCGGTGGCCGCGGCGGGCATCGTTGCCCCGCTCGTGTTCGCCGCCGGGGCGTTCACCGTGCGCGGTCCCGAGCATCTGTTGCTCATCCCGCTCTATGCGCTCGCCTGGGAGACGGCGGGCGCGCTGGTCCTGGGGTCCCTTTTCATCAAGCGGTTCGGCTGGCCGCGGCCCGTTTTCGAAGCCCACTACTGGAAGGAATTGCTGGGCGAATCGACGCCCCTCGCGGTTTCAGCCGTCCTGGGCACGCTGCTGTTCAGCTTTGACGTGCTGGCCCTGGGATGGTTCCAGCCGGCGGCGGCGGTGGGTCTCTACACGGCGGTGTACAAGCTGGTGCTGGTGTTCGCCACCCTGCTCACCTTGTTTCAAGTGAGCCTGTTCCCGACCCTTGCCCGAACCTACGCCGGAGACCGCGAGCTGGCGCCCGTCGCCGATCGGGTGCTGCGCTACGTCTCCGCCGCGTTCGTGCCGCTGGCCTTTGCCGGGATGCTGCTTGGGCGCCGGATGCTCGAGTTTCTGTTCGGTCCCGAGTATGCCGCCGCCGCGACCGCGCTCCGAATCCTGATGTGGTCGCTGCCGTTGATGGCGCTGCGGTCGGTGTTTCGCATTATCCTGGTGTCTTA
>JACQDI010000444.1 GCA_016201195.1 Acidobacteriota bacterium
AGGGCGCCGGCTGCGGTGAGCGTCTGGGAGAAGTCGCCGCTGACTTGGGCCGCTGTGGGAACGGTGAGGGTGCGGACGTTGCCGATGCGCTGGCGCTGGAACTCCACGTGGGCGAAGTAAAAAGTCTTGTTGCGGATCACCGGCCCGCCGACGGCCCCGCCGAAGACGTTCCAGCGGAGGGGCGGCCGCGAGGTGGCGAAGAAGTTGCGGGCGTCGAGCTGGTCGTTGCGGAAGTATTCGTAGAGGACGCCCGAGACCTTGTTGGCGCCCGAGCGGGTGGTCATGGAGATGACGCCGGCCGCGGAGTTGCCGAACTCGGCGGAGTAGGCGTTCTGCTGCACCCGGATTTCCTGGACGGCCTCGACCGGGGGATTGAACAGGGCCTGGGAAACTTCGAGGGCGATGTTCGAGGAATTCACGCCGTCCATCAGCCATTGCTGGGAATCACTGCGGGAGCCGGCGATGGAGTAGCGGGGGCGGATGACGTCGCCCGTAATGAAGACGGCGTGACCCATGAGGGCCATAAGCTGCCCGACGCGGCGGCCGTTTAGGGGCATGTCCACGATGGTCTTGTTTTCGATGAACTGGCCGACGGTGGCCGTTTCCGATTCGAGCAAAGGAGCGCTACTGGAGACGTTAATGGATTCAGCGACCTGTCCCAGTTGCAGAGTGATGTCGAAGCGGGTCACGCGTCCGAGCTCCAGGACGATGCCGGAAAGCGTCGAGCTTTGGAATCCAGCGGCCCCGGCGGCGAGCTTGTAGCGGCCGGAGTTGAGCAGCGGGAATGTGTATTCGCCCTGGGCGTTGGTTTGGGTAGTGGTGGTGACACCGGTTTCCTCGCTGGTGAGGCGAAGGGTCACGTTGGCAAGGCGCGCGTCCGAAGGGTCGGAGACGATGCCAGTGAGAGAGGCGGTGGAGACCTGGGCGCCGGCGCGGATTGCCAGAACTGCGAGCAATACCATGATGCGCGACATGCGAGCAGTATATATCAGATGAGGAGCTTCTGTCTTCTGTATTCCTGCGCTAGTCTCTTACGCCGATGAAAAAATCTGCCGGATCTTCCAGGAGGTCTTGGGCTTGGTTGTGGCCTTCACCGCCGGCGCCAGCGACTCGGCAAACTGCGAGAACTGCGTGCCCAGCTTCGAGCCTTCCGAGACAAACGAGGCGTCGGCAAAGGCCGCGGTGATCGCCCGGTAGTGGTTGCTGAAGCAGGCGGCCACCGGCAAGGCCAGGAATTTTTCCACCTCCGCCGGCGGCAGATCGTTCGGCGAGACCCGGTTCAGCAGCATTTGAATCCTGTTTCGGGGGATGCCGCGGTCGACGATCTGGGCTATCTTCCGACGCGCCAGGTACAGGCTCGCCATCTCCGGAGTTGCGGTGAGCAGGATGTGGTGCGCTTGCTCCAACACCTCCCAGCACGAACTGAAGATCGAATCGGGCAGGTCAACCAAAACAAACCTGTAATTCCGGCGGGCGTACTCCAGAACAGCCGAGGTCTCCCCGCTGGACAGGTCCATCGGCACGCTGGTCTGCGGGGCAGTGAGGATGTCCAAGTCCCGCACGCGGGTGATCATGCTCTTCCACATGGCCTCATCCAGCCAGTGGGCGCGTTCGAGAGCCTCCCGAAAACCGTGCCGGGTCTCGATCTTCAGCCAGAAGGAAATGGTGCTGTTGTGGAAGTCAAAATCGGCCAGCAGGACCGAGCCTCGGGCCTTCTGCAGCGCGGCTGCCGTGTGCAGGGCGACGGTGGTCGAGCCGCACCCGCCTCGTGCCGGCAGGAATGCGACCAGGCTCCCCCGCCGGTCGTCCCGCAAGCCGGCCACCCTCTGCTGCAGCAGCCGCCCTAGCGCCTTCCCGATCTGCTCCCGGTTGAACGGCGGGAACCACAGCTCCCGCACCCCGATCTGCATCAGCTCCATCAGCAGACGTTGGTCGCAGTAGGTGTGCAGGGCGATCACCGGCAACACCGGATTGACCGCCACTAGCTCCCCTATCAGCGCCGTAGCCGCATTGTAGTCGGCCAGGCTGATCACCACCGCCCCGGGCGCTGCCTGTTCCAGCACCGGGCCCAGCTCTGCCAGCGGCAGATAGCTCGCCACGCGCTGGCACAGGTTCAACTCTTTGAGGCCGGTGACCGCTTCCACAAAGCTCCGCAGCAGGTCGTCCTCGGGGCCGATCAACAGTGCGCGTACCATACCGGTATCTGCCCCCTTATCGGCTCAATTCCGTCCCAGCTATAGGGTTGCAATCTGCCCCGCCAGGCGGTACAACAGAATCCAGGGTTGTTTCCCGCACTTGGCCGGGGAGGCCGATCCCCGTTGGAGGGTGATCATGCGCTCCGGTCGGCTTCTCTTTCTCTCGATCCTCGGCTTGTGGCCGCGGCCCCTGGCCCCCCAGGACCAGCTCCCTACCGCCGTGTATTACGTCCGCCCCGAGGGCGACGACTCCAACCCCGGCACCGCCGCGCAGCCCTGGCGTCACCTGGAGTGGGCCATGACCCGGCCTTTCCTTCGCCCCGGCGACACGATCCGCGCCGGCCGCGGCGTCTACCGCCCGGTCCTCGAACCCAACCCCAGCAGAGACAGCCTCACCGACGATACCCTCATCCGGCCGGTCTCGAGCGGCGAGCCCGGCCGTCCTATCACCGTGGTGGCCGAGCCGGGCGAGCCGGTGGTCCTCAGCGGCCGGGTGGTAGCCGCCTCCTGGGAACCCGCCGGAGGAGCCTCCGGCGTGTACTACCACGACTATTCCATCCCTACGATGTTTCCGTTCGATCAGCCGTTCCAGGTTGTCGAGGATGGCCGCCTGCTCTTCCGAGTCTCCTCGCTCGAAGCCCTCGATAGCCCCGGTCGCGCCTATGTGGACACCGCTCGGGGCCGCCTCTACGTGTGGACCAGCGACAGCCGCCCGCCCGCTGCCCACCTGATGGAGTACGGGGTCTCGACCACCGGCATCGAGTTCCAGCGCGGCGCGCGGTACTGGCGGCTGGCCGGTCTGCACCTGATCGGGTTCCGCACCGCCGCCATCCAGATTCGCGACCGTGCCGGCTCGATCGAGCTCGACCACCTGGATATCAGCTATGTGGGCGCCCATCGTCCCGGGGCCGACCTCAGTAGCGGCTATGCCCTCGCCACCTACGACACCGCGGGCGGCGTCTGGGTTCACGACAGCAACCTCCACCACACCCTCGCCGAGGCCGTGCACATCTCCCAAACCGGCGCGGGCGGCGATGTCTATGAGAACAACGACATGCACGACGCCGGCGGGCCCGACTGGTTCCACGAAACACACACCGGGCGGGTCTTAACAGGTCCTGGCCTGATCCTGCGCGGAAGCCGCGCCGTGGTGCGCGGCAACCGCTTCTACGCGAACGGCTATCACGGCCTGATCCTCGAATCGGACCTGCGCGGCTCCGAGGGCCCCGCCGCCCCCGGCGAGAACCTCGTCGAGAACAACGTGTTTGCCTTGAATGGCGGCAACGGCCTCTACGGCGACGGCAAGAACGGGATCTCCGCGTCTCGCGCCAACGTCATCCGCTTTAACCTGTTCGACCGCAACAACCAGGCTCGCCACGGCGCGACCGGCGACGCCGAGTTGCGCCTGGCGGGAAACTTCGACGACACACTGGTTTACAACAACACCTTCTACGCAGACCAGTCGAGCGGCGTGCTGGTCTATTCCGGACGGGAAGCCGCCGGCGCCGCTCAGGGCGCCGATG
>JACQDI010000479.1 GCA_016201195.1 Acidobacteriota bacterium
GGCGTCGATCATGTAGCGGTAGGCGTCGATGAGCGGGCCATCGCGGCCGCCGTCGCCGCTCAGCTCGGTGTGGCGGTGGAACTCACCGCGGAGCAACTGGAGCTTCTCATTGCCCAGCGGGAGGCGGTAGTTCCGCATCATCGCCACCTGTTCCTTTTCGGCGGCCACCTCGGGCGAGGGATCTTCCGGCTTTTCGGCGCCGATCGGCACCAGCTCCGGCAGGCGTCCCCGGGCCCGCGTGTTCAGCTCGGCCACCACCAGGTCGTTGTTGAACATCTCCATGGTGCGGCCTGCGCGGGGGCCCTGCTGGGTCAGCGAAAACCGATGATCGGTGGACGCCACCACCAGCAGGTCGCCCGGTCCGGTGGAGAGAAGCGCCGGCCGGTTGTCGAGGAGGTTATCCGACTGCGGCAGGAAGACGGGGCCGCTCCAGTCGCGGCCGTCGAAGTAGGCCACGTGCTCGAACCAGGTGGAGCCGAGCGGACCGCGCGTGGTGGGGGCGTTGGCCCGGTAGGCGAGAAAAATGATTTGGCCGTCGCTGGCCAGCCGCGGGAAGCTGCGCGCCTGGACCGCGAACGCGTAGGGTGTGGCGTTAGGCGGGCGATTCTTGGCTAGCTCCGGGTCGGGCAGCTCGGCGGGGGTGCGGGCGAGCTGCTGCGCTTTCTTGACGGCGAATGGCCTGCGCTTGGGAACCGCAGCGCCGGCGCTCACCTTGGGCTGCGCAGCGGGTGTGGTTTCCACCGTCTCCTCCAGTTTGTCGGCGGTGGTGAAATACTGGCTGCCATTCACGACCTTCACCCGCACGGTGCTCCCCTGGTAAAGGCCGGCGCCGGTGGTCTCGTAGGCGCCGAAATCCTTGCCCCAGGCCGGCGGCTGCTCCTCGTAGGCCACCCAGATGCGATTGTCGCGGTCGTAGGCGACGCTCGCCCGCGCCTCGAACTTCTGAGTCGCAGCAATGGGCAGAGGCGCATCCATCCCGATCTTGCCCGCGTAGTGCAGGCGCCGGAGGTAGACGTCGTAGTCGCCCTTGTCGTAGGTGTCCCACACCACGGCCACCTCGCCGTTCTTGCCGGCGGCGATCTGCGGATCCCAGTCGCTGGCCAGGGAGGTGGAAACACGCTCTTCCTTGCTGAAGCCGGCTCCGCGCTGGCGGGCCACCAGTATGTCGAAGTTATCCTTACGCCAGCCCTGCCAGGCCACCCACACCGCGCCGGTCGAGTCGGTCGCCGCCACGGGGTTGAGGTCCGGCCCCGGATCCTGGGTGATCTTGATTTCGTCGGACCAATTGCCGTTCTTGCGCCAGCGGGCGTAGAGGTCAAAGTTGCCGTGGGCCTGGGCCGACCAGATCACCCACACGCGATCCTCGCCGTCCACGGCGACGGCGGTGCGATAGACGTCCTGGCGCACTCCGGACGCGGCGTAGGGCGTGCTCCACGTCTTCCTCGACTTGGAATATTCGATGAGGCGCACCTGGTCGCCGCCGGCCGGCCGGGCCAGAGGCTCGAACGACTTGGGCTTTTCGGCCATTTGCTGCGGCCATTTCTGGGCGCGGTCGCCGTGGGTGAACTCGACGTAGGCGATGTACACGGTGTCGCCGGACTGGGCCGCCGCCGGGTAGTCCTGCTCCTCGATGGAATTGGTGATCTGCGTGGTGGCGGGAACGCGCTCCACGCTCACCCGGCCGTCGAGAAAATTGCGCGGCTCACCCAGCTCCACCTGGTTGGCGGTGAAAGTGAAGTTGCCGGGCGTGGTCTGGACCTCGAATTTCGCTGCGGCGTCGAACAGATCGGTCTCGACGAGCACGCCGTTTTCGACCATCGGCGCCTGACGTCCCAGACGCGCTTGCGCCGCGGGAAGCGGCAGCCGATGCGTGGAGAGCTTCCACGTTTGATTCTCCACGCGGTCGTCCGGCTCGGGCCGCCAGATCTCGATGGCGCGGACGGTTCCGCCGGTGAGCCGAATCGACCCGTCCCAGCGTGACGGCTCGGGGTCGCCGAGGCCCATCAGAATCCTAAAGCTGACTGCTCCGGCGCCCGCGGCCTGGCGGGTCGGCGTCACCACGCGTTGCGGCTGGGCGGAGATCCAGATTCCGACGACGGCGGCGGCCGCGAGCGACCAGAGTACGAATCGGCGTTGCATGCATTCCTCCCGTTCAGCCGGCGTTGGGTGTGCAATGCAGTGTGGGGGAGCCTTCAGGAGCCGGGCTGAAGCCCGGCTGCGGCCCAGAGGGGCCGCCCCACACTCTATGCGCGTGCATCGGCGGTTTCAATTCTACTATACTGGCGTATTGCTTCCGCTGATTCTCCTTTGCATCCTGTCGCTCGCCGCTGACAACCCGCCCAAACCGGCTGAGAAGGCAGCGGAGGCGACCGACGCCAAGCCTGCCGCCGAGGCCGGCGCCAGCGCCGAGACCGCCAAGCGCGTCGAACTGAACTTGCTGGGGAAGACTGACGCCGCGGCCGGCGAGAGCCGCCGCAACGAGAACGTCCAGTTTAACCTCATCGACAACAACGCGCTGAAGGATCTCAACGTCCGCATGGGGACGACGGCCACGATCGTGACCGAGTTTCGCGTGGACCGCAATTACTTCGGCGTCGAATTCGGCATCCGGCCGCCGTCGCCGCTGCACGTGCCGGGGGCCAAGGCGTCCGCACCGCACGGCAGCCTGTACGAGTCGCACAGCAACAGCGTGTTCAGCGCCCGCTCGTTCTTCCAGGTGGGCGGCGTCAAGCCCGCCCACGACAACGACTACGGCTTCAACTTCGGCGCGCCGCTGTGGCGCGGGGCGGCCCTCTCTCTCGACGGCAGCCGCCAGGCCATTCGAGGCAGCGTGAACGGGAACATCCTGACGCCCAAGGCCGAGGAGCGCACGCCTCTCACGAATGACCCGTCGCTCGCGCCGATCGTGCGGCGCTTTCTGGGCGCCTACCCGAACGCGCTGCCCAACCGAACCGACATCGACGAACGGATGCTGAACACCAACTCCCCGCAGTCGATCGACACGGACAACGCTGCCGGACGCTTCGACCAGACCCTGGGCGATCGCGACCGCCTCACGCTGCGCTACGGGTTCACCGGCCAGCGCGTGGACGCCTTCCAACTCCTGGCCGGCCAGAACCCCAATACGCACACGCGCTCCCACACGGCGCGACTCACCTGGAACCGCACCTGGTCGGCGGAAACGGTCACCGATTTTTCTGCGGGCTTCGATCGGCTGCAGTCGCTGCTGGTGGCCGAGCCCAACGCGGCGGGGCCGCAGGTGACCATCGGCCAGGTGATCACCGACCTCGGTCCCAACTCGAATATCCCCATTGACCGCACCCAGAACCTGTTCCGCTACGCCGGGCAGATCCGCCAGGTGCGCGGCCGCCACGCCTGGACGGCGGGCTTGGACCTGCTGCGGCGGCAGGTGAACGGCATCGAATCGAGCAGCCATCGCGGCGGCACGCTGCAATTCCGCAATGACTTCGGCCGCGACGCGCTCACCAATTTGCGCATGGGCATTCCGAGCCGGCTGTCTTTCGCCTTAGGCGACGTGAACCGCGGCTTCCGCAACTGGGGCATGCAGTATTACGCGGGCGATAGCTGGCGCGTGAATTCCGGCCTCACTCTCAACTATGGCCTGCGCTACCAGCCGGTGACTAAGCCGACCGAGGTCACCCACCGCGCGGTCATCCCTTACAGTTGCGACTGCAACAACGTCGCGCTGCGCTTCGGATTTGCCCAGCGCTTGCCGGGACAGTGGGGCGTGGTGCACGGGGCCTACGGCCTGCATTACGGCGAAATCTTTCCGGTGACGTTCCA
>JACQDI010000480.1 GCA_016201195.1 Acidobacteriota bacterium
CCTTCGTCGCGCACCGAATAGAGGCGGTCGCCCTTGACGTTCTGGGGCATGGTCTCGCCCAGGAGTGCTCCGATGCCGCAATAGATGATACAGGCTTCTTCCTCGGAGTACCGGTCGAGGGGCAGCCCCTTGACCACCACGAAGCCGCGGCCAACCCGTAGCTCGTCGCGGATCCTGGTCGCGTCGGCGGCGGTGATGGTGGAAATGTTCTTGCCTTGCTCGCCAATGCGGCGCACGGCAGCGTCGATCTCGTCCAGAGTCCGGGGCTTCAGGTGGTACTCCCAATCGGCGGGCCCGGAAAAATCGTCACGCCGCCAAGCGCCGGGGCCGGTGAGGGGTGCATCATGGACCGGGGTGGGCGGAATCTGCATGGGTTATACCCGCAGCACGAGACTGCCTTGTGACACGAGGACCAGTATACTGCGGCGCATAATGCGACGGAAAGAGTTGCTGGCGTTGTTGGAATTGTTGGTGGCGAGAGGCGCGTGGTCGGGCGTCGGCTGCCAGGTCACCACGCGGGCCAAGACGCCGGCGCGGAAGTTCCTGGAGCGTTACAGCGTGGTTCCGAAGGTCGCCGAGCGGTTCCGCACTGGCAAAGGAGCGCAATATAGCGACTGCCCCCGGGAGATGTTCGAGGCGATTGAACGGGCCAAGGCGCCGGCTCCGGGGCCGTACACGGCGCTTTACGAGATGAAGGCATAATAGGAGTAGCGCAGGGCCTCCACGCCGCTTGCGGAGGACTTGCCGATTTGACAACAGCAGAAAATAGACTCAGCATCCTTTTCGAGTCGGGAGGGAAGTTGAGATGATTCGAGCAGATGGCGCAGAAGTCAGTTGGGACGCCCAGAAGAAGCAGTGGCTGGTCCGCATCCGCCGTGGCGAGGAGGTGATCCGGCGGCCGATGCCGAAAACCTCCAGCGACGCCGCGGATGACGTGCTACGTTCCAAGGCGGTCGAGACCGCCTCCGATGACGGTTACGCGGTGGACCCGTCCGTGGTGACCATCCGCCGGTAGGGCAGAGGCTTACCCTGCACCACGCCGCGGTGCGTGATGGTCGAACCTATACCGGGTCTGCGTTCATGACCAGTCCATCGCGCGGGACTGCTGGTCCCGAGCCAGGCTCAGCCCTTCAATTCCACCACCAGGACTTCAAACGGCTTGTCGCTCAGGTTCTCTTCCTTGTGTTTGGCCGGCCCGCCCCAACTGACCTCGCCCGCCTTGTGATCCGCCTGCTCCACCTTTCCATCCGCGCTCGTGACTCTGAAATTCTGATCCGTGAGGTAGGTGACTACGCGGTTGAGCCCGTGTTCGTGCATCGGGACGGCCTCCTTGGGGCCGATCTTGACGCGAAGCACGCGCACCGGGCCGTTCTCAAATTCCACTTTGTAGTGTTTCGGATCGATCTTCACCGGATCGAGGGCGCTTATCCCCGCCCTGGCGGAGCTCCCCGGTTTCTTGAGCTCCACTTCCACGATGGTCACCGGCTGGTCACTGGTGATCTCGGCGACGTGCATTCCGCTCGACGGGCTCCATTTCGACTCGCCCGCCTTCCAGTTCAGGACGACCTTCTGGCCGTCCTGGTAGTCGATGTTCTGACGACCGGCTTGCAAATAAATCATGACGCGGTTGACTGTGTGCTGGTGCAGGCGGGTCTTCTGATGCGGCTCCACGGTGACCTTCAGGACCTTGACCTGTTCATTGTCGATTACGGCGCCGCCGGTCTGAGCGGCGGCGACGGCGGCGCAGGCAAAGCAGAGTGTGATCCATCGCTTCACTAGGAATCTCCTATAGCGCATCGTGTAAGAGGTTACTATACCAGACAGGCGCGGGTAGCAATGATGTTACATCTCATCCTCAGATCACTTCCCGCGCAGGCGGAACGTGACCCCGACCGCCACCGTCAGCGGGTAGCCAGGGGTGCCGTGGATGCGGGCCCTCGGCAACTGCCCAGGCAGGGCCGACTCGAAGTAGTTCTGCGTCTCGTAATAGCTCCGGTCGGTGAGATTGTCGAGGGTCAGGTTGAATTCCACGCCGCGGCGGATGCGCCGGGCGACGCCGAAATCGAACACGGTGTGCCCTGACGCCACAATAGTCGGATCCTGCTCGTCCAGCCGGTAGTGGTTGATCGCCCGCATGCGCAAGGAGCCGCTCCATCCCCGCCAGGACGAAACCGTCAACGCGGCATTGGCGACGAAATGAGGCGCGTTTGGCACGTAACTCCGGGCGAACAGACCGCGGAAGTACGCATTGGCCACCTTGGTCATTCCCGCATGAAGGCTCAGATGGCGCGTAATCTCCACCGACGTTTTCGCTTCATACCCGTATGCCCTGCTGGGGCCTTTGAACTCCGTGGTCCCGTCGTCCGGGACGTACACCTGTTCGTTGGAGCGATCAATCCAAAACAGGTCGGTGGTCACCGAGACGCGGCCGCTGTGATGAGAGGCTCCAAGCTGGTAAAAATCCGTAGTGGCCACACGCTTGATTCCCGGGTGCTGCACGACGGCCCGGGCGTCCGAAGTGGAAATGCCCCGGCCATAGTTGGCATGCAGGGTCAGCGGCACCCGCTGGGACGGAGTGAAAGCCAGGCTGGCCTTGGGCTGCCAGAGCCCGGCAAACTCCACGCCCGATTGAGCGGGTTGGAGGCGGTCCCGCACATTAAAACGGAATTCGTCGAATCGCACACCCGCGCCTGCCAGCACCCGGCCATGAAGCAGCGTGATGTTCTCCTGCGCGTAACCGGCTCCGTTGCTGACTCGCGCGTTGGCCCGGTTCGTGACCCCAGTGGGAACGCGCCCGATCCGCGGATACAAACCCACGTTGATCTGGTTGTCGTGGTAGTTGGCGCCAGTGGTCAACAGGCCCTGAACTCCTCCCAACCGATGGGGCCTCAGGTACTGCGCGTTGGTCCCCTCGATCAGCCGGGAATCGTGCTGCTGGATGCCGTCGCCGTTTTCGGGATCATCCCGAAAGAACGTGAAGTTGGAATAGAGGTCGAACAGGGACCGGCTGAGGAAACCGTCCGCTTTGAACACCGAGCCGCCGGCGCCGTCCCGGCGGTAATAGATCGCGGCCGTGCCGGAGCGTACGCGGCCGCCGCCGGTGGGGTCGATGAAGCCGAACCGGTCCAACCGTCCTGCGGCGACCTCGTCGAGCGGAATCTGACCGGAAGAGTAGAAGTCGTTGCGGCCGCCCATGAACCGGAATCCAAGGCTCTGCTGAGAAGACGGGTGTCGCGTGTAGTTGCCGGTTACGTTATCTCGCCGGTACCGGAGGGGGTTTTGGAAGGGGCCGTCGGTCGAAGAGCCCTCATAGGCCACCAGGGCATCGGCGTTCTTCAGGTCCGGGCTGTAACCGAGAAAACCGCGGGCGGTGTTGAACGAGCCTCCCTGCACGCGAACCGTCCATTGATCGGGCAACGACTCGCGGAGGCGGATATGCACCACGCCGAGTCCGCTGAAGTCGCCGTACTCGGCGCTGAAGGGGCCATTGATGAGCTGGACCTCCTGGACCAGCTCCGGGCTGAGGTTCTTCAGCGATCCCAGGTATCCCTGCCCGTGACCCTGTGTGGATTGGTTTTGCTGGATGTCATCCACCAGCACCTTCAAACCGCCGTTCACGCCGCCGTGATCGAGGTTGAACCCGAAGCGGCGGATTTCCAGGGACTTGCCGCCGCCTTCGTGCTGCCCCGCGCTGATCCCGGCGTCCAGCACGTGGAGGATCTGATCATCTCTCGAAAACAGGGTTCGATGGAAGACCTCGGCGTCCCGCCGGTCGAGGGAGGGCTCGACGGGCGTGGCGGTGACCACGATGCTCTGGTGAAGCGGCGGAATGACGGGCTTTTCCTCGTCGATCTTCTCGCCCTGCGCTGCCGCACCGATCCGGAACAGGGTCCAGCAGGCCAACAACCCCCAGGTTCGCACCATGGACTTTCGTAGCACCTTTCCAAAAATCGTAAGACTGCATCCTAGCTCACTTACAATACGAAGTCCATGGCAAAAGTGGATGTCCGGTAGGGCGGCCCCCCTGGGCCGGGGCGCCCTCCGGGCCCGGCCCCGCGGCCGGCTTAGGCAGGTCGGTACAGCGGTCCGAGCATTTCTCAGTCGCCGTTCAGGGCGATGGGGCGAGCAGCGGCAGCAAATTGGTGAACGGACCCGAGGGGTTGAAGCGCAGCCCCAGCATCACCAGCCCACCCGGCGCACAGGTGTTCTGCGGGCGGAACGTCAGGTACCCCCGCCGGTTGGCCATCTCCGGAATTCGATCGGTGGAGACGAATGCGACCTGGCCGTTGGGCAGCATGTTCCCAATGAGTTTGGCCTCGGAGGCAACCTGCGCGCCGGTTTCGTCGAAGATAGGGGCGACACCCATGGTGCAGGCCGACGAAGCCAGGTTGACGATAGCAAAGCTGGTCACCATGCCGTTGGTGTTGTCGAACGGAAAAGTCATAAAGGCGGCCGTGCGCATTCCCATGGAGACCGCCTCAAAGTCGGGTCTTCCGGGAATCGATTGCTTGAAGATGGCAAAGCCCCGGACCGGCTCATGACCCGAGAACTGCTGGACCTCCACCCAGCCGGTCTGGACATTCGCGCCGGCCCCGGCGGTTTCCAGAAACAGCGACCGGGTCGGTTCCAGATCGAGATCGATGGAGCTGCGGATGCCGAAATTGGTGACTGGGAAGGCAATCTTATCCCCGTCGGGGCCGCGGAAGACGATCGACAAGCGGGTGGGGATGCCGTTGAAGCCGTTGAAAATGGCGATGGTCGTTTTCCAACCGCCGCCATCGGCCACATGAGGGATGATCAGAGACGGCTGCTGGCCATAAGCCAGAGCGGCCGCAAGCAAGAAAAGCGCCGACAGTCTCACCATGGTGTATCTCCTAGTCAGAAAGTACTATGTCCGAGGTAGGAGCCTCCGACCGTACGCCATGGTACGTAGGCAAATCCCGTGCCAAAGAGGGATGGGGGGCTATGATGTTGGATTCCGGACAGTTGCGACTCGACCACTGGGGAAAGGGAACCGGCAGGAGGAATTTCTTACACGGCTGGCTCCCCGACGGCGTCACGCGGGAGTGGGAGCTTCACACCACGATCGAGCAGGGTGTGGCCCTGGAGAAACATGTTGCGAAGCCAGCGTTGTGGCGGCAGGTTTCAGCCACGACAGATCATCTCTTCATCGCTGTTTCTTGCCTTTCTTCTTCCTCACTTTCACCCCCAGCGGATCGTCGGGATCGTATTCCAGCTCGCCGGAGAGGATCTCAACCAGCTTGGAGAGAACCTTGACGCGCGCCCAATACTTGTCGTTGCCCTCGACCAGGGACCACGGCGCTGTGCGCGTGCTGGTCTTGAGCAGCATCTCCTCGACGGCTTTTTCATAAAGGCCCCACTTGTCGCGGTTGCGCCAGTCCTCGTCGGTGAGCTTCCAGGCTTTGTAGCCGATTGCCTGGCGCTCTTCAAAGCGCCTCAGCTGCTCCTCTCGCGAAATGTGGATCCAGAACTTGGCCACGATGGTGCCGAAGTCGCGCAACTGCCGTTCGAAGGAGTTGATTTCCTTGAAAGCGCGCTTCCACTCGTCCTCGGGCGCCAAGTCCTCGACTCGTTCAACCAGCACACGCCCATACCACGAGCGGTCGAAGATGGCGATCTGCCCGCGCTCGGGCAGGCGCCGCCAGAAGCGGTACAGGTAATGGCGCGTTTTGTCCTCGCCCTGGGGCGCGCTCATGGGGTAGACGACGTAGCCGCGCGGGTCCAGCTTTTCGGTGATGCGCTTGATGGCGCCGCCCTTTCCGGCCGCGTCCCACCCTTCGAAGACGATGACCACCGGGCGCTTCTGGTGGTAGACCTGGTAGCCGAGTTCGCGCAACTGGATCTGGCGGCGGGTGACCTCCTGGACGTAGGCGTCGCGGTCGAGAGAGCGGGTCAGATCGAGGGTCTCCAGCATCACCGGTCTCCCTCGCGCTCGCCGCCCAGCGACTCCATGGCCGCCCGAAGGTCGGCGTCCTTGCCGGCCGCCTCGGCGCGTTCGGCACGCGGCGGCGCGCTCGGTCCCAGGCGTTTTTCGAGCGCCGCAATGATCGTCTCGAAAACTCTCTTCCGCGCGTACCAGCGCGAGGTCGCTTCGACGATGGTCCAGGGAGCGTATTCGGATTCGGTCAGTTCGAGCATCTCTTCGGTGGCGGCCAGATATTCCTTATACTTCTTGTGCCGCGTCCAGTCGTCGGCGGTGATGCGCCAGGACTCCAGCGGGTCTTTCTCGATCTGCTTGAAGCGTTTCCTCTGCTCCTTCTTGCTGATGTGGAGGAAAAACTTCAGGATGACCGTCCCGTCGTCGGCCAGCATGCGCTCGAACTCGAGGATGTCGCGGTAGGCTTCGCGCCAGGCCTTCTCCGGAACGGTTTCCTCGACTCGCTCTTCGAGCACGCGCCCGTACCAGCTATGATCGAAGATCACCATCTCACCGCGGTTGGGCGTCTTCAGCCAAAAGCGCCAAAGCCAGGGGCGCTGCTGCTCATAGGTGCGCGGCGCCGTGATGGGGTAAAGCTTGAAGCCGCGTGGATCGAGCCGCTGCGTGAGCGTCGCGATCGTCGTCCCCTTCCCGGAAGCGTCCCACCCCTCGAACACGACCACCGATGGAACCCGGTTGTCCCAGCAGGCCTTCTCCAGGTCGTAGAGACGCCTCTGGAGCCGGGGCAGAATCCGCTCGTATTCTTCCCGCAGCAACTTTCGTTTGAGGTTTACGTTCTCGAGCATCGGCCCGTAGAGAGTCCGAGAGCGCCAAGGAGTGACACCACAGAGGAATACAGATTAACACAGATCCGCTCGCGACCGAGGTTCTCGCCCGGAAGGCATATGGCTTTCGTCGCAGACGCTAGTACCATCGTCAGCCGGTCGTCTAGGGTGTTGTCGCGCGCGCAGTGGTACTGTCTCTCTATTGCCCGCAAATACCTGATGGCTTTATTCTTTGAGCGGTGAGGGAGGGGGAACGATAAGACGGATGTTAGTGAGTGCTCTGTTCATCTCCTGCAGACCGGGCGCCAGCGACATTTCGGCCAACGGAAGTCGAGCGGAAGGATCTACTTGATATCAAGAGTATCTGTTGGGATGGAAGGCGGAGCAGACATGGCAAGCGACAGAGAGCACAAGAGCACCCACATCCTGATGATGTTGGGGCTCGGGGCCTTGGTCGGGCTGGGCATTATTCAGAGCAGTTGGCTCTTGACGGTGGTCGCGGGTCTAATGCTCTATCTGGCGCACGACTCTCGCAAGCTTTATCGAGCCAGGATGGTGGCAGAGCGGCGGATCGCCGAAAAAGTGGCCGACGAGTTGCATTTCCGCACGATTGAGGCGCTGGCCGCGGCCATCGATGCCAAGGACAACGCCACTCATCTGCACCTGCACCGGGTCGTCTTTTACGCCGAGGCGATTAGTAAAGAGATGGCCCTACCGCAAAAGGAATTGCAGGCGTTGCGTGTGGCAGCCCTGTTGCACGACATTGGCAAGCTCGCGGTCCCCGAATATATCATCTCCAAGCCCGGGCGGCTGACCGAAGAAGAGTTCGAGAGGATGAAGATTCACACCTTGGTCGGAGCGGAGATCCTGGAGCGGGTGCAGTTTCCGTACCCGGTAGTCCCCATCGTTCGGTCGCATCACGAGCGCTGGGACGGGAAAGGTTACCCGGATGGGCTGAAAGAAGAGGGGATTCCGATTGGGGCGCGTATCTTAACAGTGGTGGATTCTTTTGACGCGCTGACTTCCGATCGCCCCTATCGCCGGGCAGTAGAGCCCAAAGAGGCTCTCACCATGATCAAGAGGGAAGCCGGTAAAGTTTACGACCCGCGAATCGTTGAGATCCTGGAAAGACTCTACCCGAGGTTGGCAAGCTCGGCGCAATCCTGTTCGCAATCATGGACTCAGCTCTCCACCAAAGTCAGAATTGAGAAGGGCGCAGCGCCGTTGGCTGGTTTGTCGGTAGAAAAGGCCGGCGATACATCCTCGGCGCTGGAGTCTATCGCAGAGGCGCAGCAGGAACTGCAAGTCCTATACGAGTTGACCCAAGCGCTTGGCAACAGCCTGAGCGTCGAGGAAACGCTCAAACTTGTGACCAGTCAACTGCAGAAGGTAATCCGCTTCCAGGCCATAGCCATTTACCTCGTAAGCGATGGGAAGCTGACCCCTCGTTTTGTGGAGGGCCTCAATTCCGCTCTCCTGGCCCGGCTGCAAATTCCGGTTGGCGAAGGACTATCGGGCTGGGTGGTAGCCAACGGCAAGCCTGTCCTGAACGGCGTTGCGTCCGTCGAACCGGGATATGTTCACGATCCGACACAGTTCAGCAAGCTACGGTCTGCTTTATCGGTACCGTTGGATTCTCCCAGGGGCATCATCGGAGCACTAACCCTGTATAGCATTCAGTACAACTCCTTCACCGTCGATCATTTGCGTATTCTCAAAGCGATCGGGCTGAAGGCGGGATCGACCATTCACAACGCGTTGATCCACGAGGCGATCGGAAACTCGGCTCAGACCGACGCCCTGACAAGCCTGCCCAACGCGCGAGCCCTGGCCTCGCGGCTGGAGGAGGAATTGGCTCGTGCAACCCGCGAACACACGTCATTTTCGATTTTCATGATCGATCTCAACGGGCTAAAGCAAATCAACGACAGGCTGGGGCATCTGACGGGAAACAAAGTGATCAAGGCAGTGGCCGGCGCTCTCCGGGCCTGTCTGCGGCCGTACGATTTCCTGGCGCGCGTAGGAGGCGACGAGTTCGTTCTTTTGCTGTCACGCATGGACACTGAGAACGCGGCCGAAAAACGCATCGAGCTGTCGATGGCCGTCCGGGAACTGTCCAAGAGTTTTTCCGGCACGGATATCTCCGTCAGCATGGGAGCGGCCTCTTATCCGGGCGAGGGAAAGAATACCGACGAGCTGATGGCCTTAGCCGACCGGAGGATGTACTGGCACAAGCGGGAGCATTACAAAAACCGCGGCGTCAGCCTTGCCGCGGCGCGCACCTAAGCGCAGCAGTTTATCGAGTCATGTGTCGCGCTTTGCAGACTTCCCCCGCATCTCACAACCGCGGCAGTCCGACGGCTTTCGAAACCCTTTATTCGCTATGAGCCGGTGCGGAGACGGGCGTCCGGATCGGACCAGCTTTGTAATTGCCTCGGCGCGGAGGGAAGATCCAAAGACTCAGGAGGAATCATGAGCATCGCGGTTCGGATTCAAACGACTGGCAGGCCCCTGTCGCGCTTGGCGGCCGCCTTCAGCGCGCTCAGCTTGTGAAGTTTCTGTCGCTGGGGAGCGTGCTCGACTGCTCCATCGTCCCCATGGTTTGCGCCAACTTATTCGCGAATCACGTCCTGTACCGAGTACCTTCCAATGAAGAAGCCAGAGAAATTACCGCAAGATTGATCACTGAATTCGCGGAGCGACTGAAATCGAAAGGCGTTGAGCTAGTACTGGTTGTCCTTCCTTGGTACGATGATCATCTCCAGGCATCCAGGGACAACTGCCGCTTCATCATCCGACGTTTGCGGGACGCAGGCATTCCGACGCTGGCGCCGGACTTGCCCCGGGACAGCCAAGGAAGGCTTGATCTCACCATGCTCGCTCTTAACCCTAAAAAAGGCAGAGCGGCACCCGAACCGCCGCTACAATCTGTTGGTTGCGGATCAGCTAGCG
>JACQDI010000481.1 GCA_016201195.1 Acidobacteriota bacterium
CGTAGGTCACCCAGGCGCCCATGGACGGCCTTCCCGCCAGGATGTCGCCGGTGTTCATCTGGCACACCGAGCCCACGTGGTTCAGCCCATTGGCCCAGCACGACCGGATCACCGCCATCTCATCCACGTGCTCGGCGATGTTGGGATACCAGTCCGACACCGGGATACCGCTCTGCCCGTAGTTCTTAAAAGTATGCTTGCTGGGCATCAAACCGTTGTTGGCCGTGCCCATCGCGGTGATCGGACGTCCGAACGAGGCCGGCATCGGTTGCCCGGCCAGCTTCTCGAGCGTGGGCTTGGGGTCGAATAGGTCCACGTGGCTCGGCCCACCCTCCATAAAGCACCAGATGACCGACTTCGCCTTCGGCTTGTGGTGCGGCGGCTTCGGCGCCAGCGGATTGGGCGCCACGGTCGCGCCCAGCGCGCGCGCCAGCCAGCCGTCCTGGTTGAGCAGATAGGTCAGCGCAATCGAGCCTGCGCCGCTCGCGCCACGTAACCAGTCACGCCGCGAATATAGGCGCGGATTATGCATAGTCGTGCCCCCTAGTTCAGGTAAACGAATTCGTTACTGTTCAGCAGCATATGGCAGAAATCCACCAGCGCCGCTGCTTCCACCTTGTCCACGCCCTCCGGCAGCTTCCCCGGCAGCGGGATCGGCTGGTTCTGCGCCACGCGCTCCTCCAGGATCGGCTGGTGCGTGCTGAGGAACGTCAGCGCCGTATCGCGCTCCGCGGCATCGGGCGTGCGCGAATAGGCCAGCCGGTAAGCCAGCTCCACCTGCGCCTTGCGGTCGGCGCCCGCCTTCTCCAGCACCTCCCCGGCGAAGGACTGCGCCGACTCCAGCACCTGCTTGCTGTTGAGCAGCACCAGCGCCTGCGGGGCAGTGGTGCTAGTGTAGCGCCGCGCGCAGCTCTCGTGCGTGTCCGGCATGTCGAACGCCTCGAACATGGGATACCGCATGTTACGCCGCACGAATACGTATACACTCCGGCGGTTGCGGTCCGCCGGGTCAGCCGAGGTCTTCCAGCCGCCGCGCGGATTCAGCCCCGGCGGCAGCTCGGGGAACACGCTGGGGCCTCCCATGTTCGGATTCAAATCGCCGCTCACCGCCAGGATCGCGTCGCGGATCGCCTCGCCCTCCAGGCGATGTCGCGGGTAGCGGGCGAACAGCCGGTTCGACGTGTCGCTGACCGCCGCCGGGTTCGATGACGACTGCTGGTAGGTGCTCGACAGCATGATCAGCCGGTGCATGGACTTGATGCTCCAGCCGTTCTCGATGAAAGTGGCCGTGAGCCAGTCGAGCAGGGCCGGGTTTGAAGGTGATTCGCCCATGAGCCCGAAGTCGCTTGGCGCGCCGGCGATCCCCCGGCCGAAATGGTAGTGCCAGATCCGGTTGGCCATCACGCGCGTGGAAAGCGGGTTCTTCGGATCCGTGAGCCACCGAGCTAGGGCCGCCCGCCGGCCGCTGGAGTTCGGGTTGGGAACCGGCAGGATCTGCGCCGGGTTCGGATCGAGGATCGACAACGGCCCGGGCTCGACCTTGTCCTTAGGGGCGTCGTACACGCCCACCGCCAGCGTGAAGGTCTCCGGCGCCTCGCGGCCGATGTCCACAATCCCGCTGCCGATCGCCATCTCGCCCGGGTCGAGCGGAGCAAACTCCGCCAGCTTGGCGTTCATCTCCTGCCAGCGCTTCCTTTGCTCGCCCTTCAGTCTCTTCGCCGCGTCGTCGGTGTCGACCACCAGTTGCGGCTTGGCCTTGTAATACATCTGCCACTGGAAGGCGGTGCGCTTATCAGGCGGTGTGTTGACGGCCTCCTGGATTTCCTCGGGGAACTTGGCGAAGGCGTCGTCGTAGGTCTTCTTGATCATCGGCTCGACCAGGCCGCGCATCTCCGCCCGAATCTCCTTCGTCTTCTCCTCCCACACGCTCAACTGCTGCTGGTATTTTTCCCGCTCGGTCTGGGGAACCAGCGGGAGCTCGTCATTGGCTCGCGTGCCGGCGAAGTAGGCCTGGAGCCGGTAGTAATCCTTGTGCTTGATGGGATCAAACTTGTGGTCGTGGCAGCGCGCGCAGGCATAAGTCATACCCAGGAAGGTCGCCCCCACGGTGTCCGTAATGTCGTTGAGGATCTCCTGCCGCCTCTGCCGCAGGTTCCGCGCGTTGCTCTCGTCCGGAAAGTGGCGATTGAAGCCGGTGGCCACCAGCGCCTCCGGGTCCTGCGGCCACAGCTCGTCGCCCGCGATCTGTTCCTGCACGAAGCGGTCGTAAGGCTTGTCCTGGTTGAAGGAGTTGATCACGTAATCGCGATACCGCCACACGTAGGGCCGCGTCTCGTCGCTCTTGAATCCCTCGCTCTCGGCGTAGCGGGCCAGGTCCAGCCAGTGCCGGGCCCAGCGCTCGCCATACTGCGGTGAGTTGAGCAGCCTGTCTACGACTTTCGCAAACGCTTGGGGCGATTTGTCGGCCAGGAACGCTTCCACGTCCTGCGGCCGCGGCGGCAGCCCGGTCAAATCGAACGTGGCCCGTCGGATCAGCGTGATCTTGTCAGCGCGAGCCGCTGGCGGAATCTTCTTTTCTTCGAGCTTAGCGAGGATGAAGGCATCAATCGGATTCTGCACCCACGCCTTGTTCTTCACGACCGGCACGGCCGGCTTGGTCACCGGCTGGAACGCCCAATACTTCCGTTGTGCAGGTGTGAAGTCACCCCCCGTCTCCGCGCTGCGCACCAGGAACGGGACCACACTCAGCAGTACCAACAAGCCCCACAGGACCGGTCGTCGCATAGCCCTCCTCGCACACCTACACCTGGGCTGGATTATAACACACCGAAGATTGTTGACCGCAAGAAAATAAAGCAGTTATCTCTTGACTCCGAGGCCGGAATCGATTAAGTTTCGCTATAGAAACAATAAAGGGGGTCTAAATGCGCAAGCTCGCTTTCGGGTTGGGCCTTCTGGCCGCGACAGCGGCTCTTTCCCAGGAGTTTCGGGCCAACATCTCCGGCGAGGTCACCGACCCCACCGGCGCGGCCATCACCGACGCACGTGTCGTGGTCACCAGCGTCGAGCGCGGCACGCCGGTCGAGGCCACTACCAACGCCGCCGGGCGCTACCTGGTTCAGTTCCTGCTGCCCGGGCGCTACACACTGACGGTGGAAAAGTCCGGCTTCAAGAAATTCGTGCGCGAGGAGATCGTGCTCAACTCCGCCGACCGCCTCGCCCTCGACGTCCGCCTCGACCTGGGAGCCATCGCCGAGACGGTCACCGTGACCGGCGAGACGGCGCTGTTGCAGACCGAGTCGGCCACGCGCACCGCGCTCATCGAGAACCGCGTGGTCGAAAACATCCCCACCAACGGCCGCAACCTCTACCAGCTCCAGTACACGCTGCCCGGCGTGGTCAAGGCCAGCACCTATTGGGGATCGATGGAGTTGTACGCCTTCGGCAACGTGAACGGGGTCATCATCGGCGGTGGACGGCAGGGAGAAAACGAAACGCTGCTCGACGGTATTTCCGACACCCGCCCCGACCGCGGCGTGGCCTTCGTACCGTCGCTGAACTCCATCCAGGAATTCACTTTGCAGACCAACACCTACGACGCGCAGTTCGGCCGCGTCGGCGGCGGCGTCACCACCATTACCGTCAAATCGGGGACCAACTCCCTCCACGGCCAGCTCTTCGAATTCCTGAAGAACGACAGGCTGAATGCCAACGGCTGGGAGAGCAACACCTTCGGCCAGGCGCGGGTTCCCTTCAAGCAGAGCACCTTCGGCTTCGAGCTGGATGGGCCGGTGTATGTGCCCAAGGTAGCGGACGGCCGCAACCGGCTCTTCTTCATGATTTCTCTGGAGGGCCTGCGCGAGCGCAACCCGGGCGTATCCCCGCGCACCCTGCCCACCGCCGAACAATTGCAGGGTGATTTCTCGCGGCTGCTCAACAGCAGCGGCCGGGCGGTGACCCTCTACGACCCGGCTACCCTCGTCCAGCAACCTAACGGCAGCTACACGCGCACGGCGTTCCCCGGAAACCGCATTCCCGCTGACCGCATCAATCCCGTCGCCGCCAAAGTAGCTTCCTTCTATCCTAAGCCCAACCGCACCAGCGAGACCCCGGACAACGCCAACAACTACGCCCTGATCTCGCCCTCGCACAACAGCTACGATTCCTGGCTGGGCAAGATGGACTTCCGCGTCTCGCAGCGCAGCAACGTTTCCTTCCGCTACGGCCAAACCCCGTGGAGCAACTTCTCGAAGATCGTCTGGGGAACCAACGCCGCCGAGCCGAGCGGCGAGGCGCCCTCCACACGCGTTTCCCGCACCTGGGGTGCCGACTGGACCTACACGCTGAGCCCCTACCTGGTGTTCAATCTCCGCGGCGGCCTGTCCCGTTACGAAGGCTTCAGCGGCAACGTTTACGGCGGTGGGTTTGATCCCCGCCAGCTCGGCTTCCCGGCTTCTCTGGTTTCCCAGTTCAGCGCGCTGCAGTTTCCCCGTTTCAACCTGGGCAACTACTCCGAGCTAGGCGCCACGCAGATCACCAGCTACGAGACCCACGACACCTACAGCCTGCAGCCCAACATGAGCTGGACCCACGGCCGGCACACGTTCAAATATGGCGCCGAGTTCCGGCTCTACCACCGCAACCAGCTCCAGCCCGGCTCCGCCAGCGGCAGCTACGACTTCGACAAGCGCTGGACCCAGGCCGATCCCCAGCGCAGCGATCCACTGTCGGGCAACGAGTTTGCCTCTTTCCTGCTCGGCCTGCCGTTTCGCGGCTTCGTCGACCGCAACATCGACCCGGCCTACCAGAACAAATACTACGCGCTGTTCTTGCAGGATGACTGGAAGCTCACTCCCAAGCTGACCATCAACGCCGGGTTGCGCTGGGACTACGAAACGCCGCGCGTGGAGCGCTTCAACCGCATGCTGCGCGGCTTCGCCTTCGACCAGCCCAGCCCCATCGCCAACCAGGTCCAGGGACTCACCCTGCGCGGCGGATTGCTCTACGCCGGATCGAGCGGCGATGCCCGCCTGGCCTTCGTTCCCGACAAGAACAACTTCCAGCCCCGCATCGGCGCAGCCTGGCAGTTCCGCTCCAGGTGGGTCCTGCGCGCCGGCTACGGCCTGACCTACCTGGGCCAAGACGCGAGCGGCGCCGCCACCGGCTTCAGCCGCCGCACCGACCTGATCGCCTCCACCGACAACTTCCTCACCCCGGCCGTTAACCTCAGCGATCCCTTCCCGTTGAAGCTTTTCCCGACCGGCCTGCTCCAGCCGGTGGGCAGCAGCCTGGGCCTGGCCACCAACCTGGGCCAGGGCATCGGAGCCCAATACCTCGACCGGCTCCTGCCCTACTCGCATCAATACTCACTGGGCGTGCAGCGCGAGCTGCCCGGCAACTGGCTGCTCGACGCCTCCTACGTCGGCAACATCACCCGCAAGCTGCCGGTCGGCGTGAACCTGAATTTCATACCTGCCGCCGCGCTGAACAGTCTGCCCGTGACCGACCGTCCCGCCTTCTTCAACGCCCAGGCGCCGAACCCCATGGCCGGGTTGCTCCCGGGATCCAGCATCAACGGTTCAACGGTGCCTCGATCGCAGCTTTTGGTGGCTTACCCCCACTTCACCGGCGTGAGTATCAGCAATGTACCGATCGGCTCCCAGCGCTACGACGCCTTGCAGGTGAAGGGCACGCGGCGCTTTGCCAGCGGCCTCGCCATGCAGATCGCCTACACGCTATCCAAAACACTCGAGCAGCTCGCGCCCCTCAACCCTCAGGACGTGACCCTCGCCAACCTGCTCAACACGCCGCTCGAAAAGCGGCTGATTGATTTCGACACGCCCCAGAAGCTGGCTGTGGTAACGACTTACGAGCTGCCCTTCGGGAAAGGAAAAGCTTTCGGCAGCAATATGCACCCGGTTCTGAACGGCATCGCCGGCGGCTGGAACCTGAACGTGCAGTGGATGCGCCAGACCGGGTTCCCGTTCAATTTCCCCAACGCCGCCCCGCTCGCCGCCCGCAGCGCGAAATTCGACGACGGGCAGCGCGACGCCCTGGCGCAGAAGGCCGGCCGGCCCCAGTTCGATCCGCTCTACGACAAGTGGTTCGACGTGAGCCTGTTCCCGACCCGCCCCCAAGCGCCGTTCACCCTCCGCGATTTCCCTACCCGCTTCCCCGACGTCCGCAGCAAGCCCATGGATGAGTGGGAGATCTCGGTCTACAAGGAATTCCCCATCAAGGAGCGCGTGCGCTGGCAGATCCGCGCCGACTTCCAGAACGCCTTCAACCACCCCTTCTTCGTCGAGCTGCTGACCACCGACGTCTCCAACTCCCGTTTCGGCCAGCTCCGTCCTCGCGACCGCAACGAGGCCCGCAAGGTGGTGGCGGTGATGAAGGTGATCTTTTGAGAGGTTGAGAGGAGGACCACGTCGCGGTCGCGGGGGATCTCGTGGTGGCGATGGTCGAGTTGCTCGGGCGGCAGGTGAATGGCGCCGGGCAGCTTTTCGCCGGCGGCCCGGAAGTCAACCGGGTGGCGCAGGTCGATCACGAGGACTTCCTGGCCGGAGGTGATCCTCCGCATCAGCTCGTGGGGGTGATGCGGGCCACGCGCAGGCCGCGCAGAAAGCGTTGGCGTTGGATGTACTTGAAGCCGATGTAAGCGGCCAGGCCGGCCACGAGCAGCACGACCAGCCAGCCGCCCAGTCGGGCGAACGGCGCGGCCACGCGCTCCAGTTCGCTGCGGAACAGATAGCCGCCGCCCAGGAACGTCCCCGCCCACAGGGCCGCGCCCAGGCCGGCGTATAGCACAAACCGCCGCATCCGCATCCGCAGGACGCCCGCGAGTGGCGGCGCCACCGTGCTGAGGCCGGGGACAAACTTGGCCAGCAGCAGCGCGCCCGCGCCGCTCGACGAGAAGAGCTTCTCTGTGCGCCGAACGCAGGTGTCGGGCTCGAGCGAAATGCGGCAGAGCAGGTTCAGGACCGAGCGGCCCCGGCGGCGGCCCAGCTCGTACCAGACCAAGTCGCTCACGAGCGACGCTACGGTAGCCAAGGCCAGGGAAACCGGGAGGGAAAAGCGCTCCGCCAGCGCTCCCATCGCCAGCAGGACCGGCATGGCCGGGATCGGCAGTCCTATCTGCTCGGCCAGTACAAAGGCGAACAGGAGGGCGTACCCGTGCCTCAGCAGGAAAGAAGGGTTCACTGAGCGGCTCGAATCGCGCGCAGATAACGACGGGCCGAGCAGACGACGGCGGCTTTGGCGTCCGCGAAGACAGTGTGGTCCCACCAGCCGCCGTAGATGCGGTCGAAGGGAAACGGCTCGACGGCCTGTGCGATGCAGTGGACAGCCGCGGCGGGCAGGGGAATCAGGTTGGGGTAGCTATACATAAAACTGACCCAACGGCGGTCGGAGGAGACTTTGATGGTGTCGCCGGTGAGCAATGCCCCGGCGCCCGCGGCCCAGTGTAGCACCGTGGAGCCTTCAAAGTGTCCGCCGCAGCGGACGAGGGTCAGGCCGTCGCCGAGCGCGTGCGTTTCGCCTTCCCAGTAGACAATGGCCGGATCGGGCCGCATCACCCACCGGCGATCCGCGGCGTGCAGGTAGATCGGGACGCCGCCGAAGGCGCGGCTCCACTCGACCATCGAGGAATAGAAGTGCGGGTGCGAGATGGCCATGGCTCTCAGGCCGCCGCGCGCCCGCACGGCTTCGATGGTGGCGTCATCGATCAGGCTGATCGAGTCCCACAGGATGTTGCCCCCTGGCGTGTGCACAAGCAGCGCCCGCTGGGCGATGGCGAACCCCGGCTCGGTCCCGATTCCCGTCAGGCCGGGACCTTGCTCGCGGATCAGGTTCGAGTGGCCCTCGCGCAGGGCTTCGAGCGTGGTCCACTGCTGGCCGTTCCAGCCGACGTACTGCCGCTCGTCTTCGCAGATCACGCAGCGCTCGGGCGGGGCGTCTGTGGCCTGGTATTGCACGCCGCAGGTGGTGCAGATGTAGTGGGACATCGAGCCTCCAACCTGGAAAGCCACAGAGACACAGAGAAACCAAACGTTTTTCTCTGTGTTCTCTGTGTCTCTGTGGCTTTCTAGCCTCCCGGGTTGACGCGCGCGGTTTCCCAGCAGCGCAGAAACTCTACCTCTTTGGCACATTTGTGCGGGCCAGCGAAGCGCGTGACCTGCCGCCCGACCTCCAGCAGCCTGTTCCTCAGCTCCGGATCCTTCAGCGCGCCCCGCTCGTCGAACGTCTTCCACGCTTCGGCGATGGACGCCTGCTCCGGGATAACCCAGGCGTGCAGCGCCCGGCCGACGTTGCGCAGGGCGTTCAGCCCGTCGAGTGCGCCCATTGGCCCTCCGGAGACGCCCACCAGCCCGATCATCTTTCCCTCGAACTCGGCGAAGCCCATCAGGTCCAGAGCGTTCTTGAGCACCCCGCTGAAACTGCCATGGTACTCCGGCGTGCCCAAGATGATCCCGTCGACTTGGCGGATTTGCTCGCGCAGCCGGAAGACGTCCGGAGGATAGGTGCTCTCGTCCTGATTGCCGTCGGAGAAAGGAAGCGTGTAGTCGCGCAGATCGATCAGTTCGGTCTCGGCCCCGAGTTCGGCTGCGCCGTGCAGGGCGTGTTGGATCGCCATGACAGTATAGCTGCCGGGTCTCAGGCTTCCGGCAATGCCGGCGACTTTCACGCCTGCCCTCCCTTCCGGCGCCCATCCACCGCCACCGCGCCCGGACCGGTCAAGGCCAGCGCCACGCTCGCGCCCAGCAGGCTTAAGGCGTATTCATAACCCTTGGGCGTGAAGAAGCCTGCTTGCAAGTGCGCCGTCAAAATCGCCACCAACATGTTAACCGCCAGCGCCAGGGCGGCCCAGCGGGTGAACAGGCCGAGTACCAGGGCCAGGCCGCCCAGAAACTCCACCGAGGTTACCACGACGGCTGAGAGCATCGGCGCGGGAATGCCCAGCGTGCCGAGGAATCCCGCCACGCCGCCGAAGCCGTAAACGAACAGCTTCTGGCCGCCGTGGACCAGAAAGACGATGCCGACAATGACTCGCAGTATTGCCAGTCCCCATTCCATCTGTTTGTTCTTCATGGTTCTCTCCTTTTTAGTACGGTAGATCCAGCAGGATCAGCTCGGAATCGGTTTGCGCCGCAAGCGGTTTACCATTGAGCGCCACGTCGCCCGAAATCAGGAACAGGTAGGCCCGCCGGTTGGGCGGCGCGGTGTGGATCACCTGCTCGCCGCGGCGCAGGCTTCCCAGGTAGATCACCGCATCCTGGTCGATGGCCAGAGTGTCGGGCTTATCGCCCGGCGAAACCACCGGCAGCAGCTTTCCCAGCCGGTCCTCGCGGGTGAAGCGGCGCTGCTCCCAGCCGGGCTTCAGGCCCCGGGTGCGGGGCAGGATCCAGAGCTGCAGCAGGTGCACGGGTTCCTCCTTCGAATGGTTGAACTCGGAGTGGACAATCCCTGCGCCCGCCCGCATCATCTGCACTTCCCCGGCCTCGATCACGCCGTGGTTACCCTGGTTGTCACGGTGCTCGAGGGCCCCTTCCAGCAGGACCGTGATGATCTCCATGTCGCGATGCGGGTGCGCCCCGAAACCCTGTCCGGGCTGGATCACGTCGTCGTTGAACACCAGCAGCGGGCCCAAGCTCAGGTTGGCCGGGTCGTGGTAGGTGTCGAACGAGAAATGCCAGCGGGTGTCGAGCCACCCGAAATCCTGGTGGTGGCGCTCGGCCGAGGCAATGACCTGAATCATGTTACCTCCTTATCACGATCATCGTTGCAACGGTCATTAGAGGCAAAAAAAGCCTATTGGATTCGGGACCTCGCCAGCTCCAGCAGGGAACTCAAGGTTCGCAGCCGCGCCTCACCCAGGTGCCCCAACTGCTTCCGATGCGCCTGGGCGATCGGGGCATCGAGCTGCTTGAGTATCTCCAGGCCCGCCTCCGTGACGCGGGTGGTGAGCACCCGGCGGTCTTTCTGTTCGCGGGTTCGGCTGACGAGCTTGCGGGCTTCGAGGCGATCGAGCAGCCGGGTGATGTCCGGATCGCGGGTGAGCATCCGGTCTCCAATGTGGCGACAGGCGAGGCCCTCGGGCCCGGCGCCCCGCAGGATCCGCAGGACGTTGTACTGGGTCGGGGAGAACCCGAAGGGCTTCAGCACCGCCTCGATACCCCGCAGGAGCACGTCGGCGGTGCGCTGGAGGTTCAGGAACGCCTCGACCTCGGCCTGGATCTTTGCAGCCACGAACCCATTATAGTTGTTATAACGACTATTATCAAGACGAATTTTATGGCCCCGCGCCGTGTGCTACTATGCCTGGTGGCTTGTGGAAAACGGTCCCACCGCCCACAAGCCGTCTAAGGAGGTTGTCACCTATGTCCCCGAATCGCCGTGGTTTTCTCCAGTCACTGGCCGCGCTGCCGGGCGTGGGGGCGCTCCTGCCCGCCTCGCTCGTCGCCGCCAAACCCGCCGGCAAGCTCGCCTCCAAGCGAGAAATCTACAATGAACTGGGCGTGCGCCCGCTGATCAACGCCGCCGGCACCTATACCACCCTCAGCGCCTCGCTGATGCCCCGCGAGGCGGTGGAGGCCGTGGAAGCTGCCGCCCGGCAGTACGTCAACATTCAGGAGCTGCACGAGGTGGTCGGCAAGAAGATTGCTGCCTTGATCGGCTGCGAGGCGGCCCTGGTAACGGCCGGCGCGGCCTCGGCCCTGACCCTGGGCACGGCCGCCTGTGTGGCCGGCAAGGACCAGGAGAAGATCCGCCGGCTGCCCGACACCACCGGCATGAAGAATGAGGTGCTTATCCAGAAATCCCACCGCTACGGCTACGACCACGCCGTGCGCAACGTGGGTATTAAGATG
>JACQDI010000482.1 GCA_016201195.1 Acidobacteriota bacterium
GAAGGCGAACAGGTAGATATCGGCCTCGCGCGCCGCGGCGCGGAGCAAGTTGAAGATGCGGATCGCCCCGCCGTGCGAGAGAGGAAACGGAAGATACGGACTGACCACGGCCACGCGACGCTGGTGGGTCGGCGGCCGGCCGCGAAAAGTGTGCAGCCCGGGTCGGAGCAGCGGCACGAAATCGCGGTGAGCTGGGCCAAGCGGCACGGGCAGCGGTTTCACGTCCAGCGCCGCCAGCACCGCCCGCCATCGGCTCGGCCGCCACGACCACTCCCGGAAGAACTGGGCGGCGGTGCGAAAATCCACCACCGCGCCCAGCACCAGCCGCTCTTGAGCCACGGGCTCGCGCGCCGCAACTTCGGCCGGGCCCGCGAAGACCGTGCGGTGGCCGCGCTGCCAGGCGAGGAGCGACAACACGCGCAGATCCCCGCCGCCGCCGAGCGCCAGGTACACTTCGCGCCGGAACATCACCGCCGCTGGGTGGCCGAGGATCGACCAGGTTCCCTGCTCGCCCAGCTTGGCTTCGCCCTCTGCCTTCTCACCGGCGTAAGCCATCCAGACCCGCGGATCGTCGAAGCACGCCGCCAGTTCGAGCGCCAGATCCTCGCGGCCCAGCAGGATCCGGTTGGACCGCGCCTCGGCGACGGATTGGTCGAGCGCGGCGCTGCTCGCGAGCACGGTGATCCCGTTTTCGGTCGCCGGCGTAGCGGCCAGCGGGGCGGCCCCGCGCCGGCGAGAGTGCACCCAAACCCAGCAGGCCGCGAGCAGCGGGAACCCGGCGAGCGCGACAATCTTTCGAAGCGCCGCCAGCGGCGTGGGGCGGAAGATGTCGCCCACGTTTTGGCCACGTAAGAAGCGCCAGGAGGCGATGGGCGCGGAGAACCGCAGGTGATGGCGCTCCAGCCGCGAGTTGAAGGCCAGCAGCTTACGCGGGGCGAGTAGCCACGGCATCCACCGCAACCAGCCGCCGCCCTCCCAGACAAAGGGCGCGAGCGCGATCCAGCGCTTCCCCAGCCGGCGACGGAGTTCAAGCCAGCCGGCAAGCGGCCGGTGTGGGTTCAAGGCGATCACCTCTTCTGCATGGGCATAAGCATCCCGGCTTAGCGGCGCCGCGCCCAGGATGATGTGAGGGTGATCGGGGACCAGCTCCCTCATCTGCAAGGCCATCGCGCGCGACAACGCTTCTTCCCCGCTCAGGAAAATGGCTACAACCGGGGGACCGGATTTACCAAGCACGCGGCCGAGCCATTTTTTGACGAGGGTCCTCAACGGTTCGACCTATTATACTGGGGAGTTCACATGGACACGAAAGACGCAGTGGTCATCGGAACCGGCGCCATGGGACCGGGCATCGCGGCGTGCCTGGCGCTGGCCGGCGCGTGCGCCACGATAGTTAGCCGCACAGCAAACGGCGCGGCGAAAGGCGTGTCGGCCGCCCGAGCGGTGCTGAAGCAACTTGAGGAAAACGATCTGGCGCCGGGCGATCGCGTGGCCGCGGCCGGGTCACGGCTCGCGGGTTCCGACAACCTAAGCGCGGCCGCGGCGTCCTGCGACCTCGTCATCGAGGCCATTGTCGAGGACATGAGCCTCAAGAAGGAACTGTTCGCCCGGCTCGACCGGGTGGCGCCCGAGACAGCGATCCTCGCCAGTTGCACCAGCGGCCTCAGCATCACCGAGATCGCCCGAGCGACCGCGCGGCCGGCGCGTGTGATTACCGCGCACTTCTGGAATCCGCCGCATCTGATGCCGCTGGTCGAGGTGGTCAAGGGTGAGAAAACGGGCGAGGCTGTGATCACGCGAACCATGAGTATTCTGCGAGACCTCGGCAAAACGCCTGTCCTGCTGCGCCAGGACCGCCCCGGCCAGCTCGGCAACCGCATCCAGAGCGCGCTGATGCGCGAGGCCATGTCCATCGTGTGCTCGCCGTGCAAGACTACGTGCTGCCGGACCTGAACAACGAACCCCGCGCCCCGCAACTTCTCCGCGACAAGGTCGCCCGCGGCGAGCTGGGGCAGAAGGCCGGCCGCGGCTTCTACGATGCGAAGACCCACGACCTGGAAGCCGCTAAGAAGGCTCGCGACGCTTTTCTGATCGAATTTCTCCGACGACGCAAGAATCATGACCAACCATAGCTTCGAGAACCTGGTAGACTCCGGCGACTCTGCCGTCTACCGGATCACCTCCAACGCCCCCGGCCCGCAAGGTTCCCTGCCGCTGACCGCCGAGATGCTGCTTGAGCAGCCGAGCGGCAACATCTTCGGCCTCTCGCAAGACGCCGGCATGGGCTGGAGCCCGGCCGCGCTGGGCCGAAAGGAATTTCTGATACTCAGCACGCAGGGCGGCATCCGCGCCCCTGACGGGACGCCGGTGGCGCTCGGCTACCACACCGGGCATTGGGAGGTCGGCCTGCTGATGCAGGCCGCGGCCGAGGAGCTGAAGGCGTGCGGCGCCATCCCCTTCGCCGCGTTTTGCAGCGACCCCTGCGACGGCCGCACCCAGGGCACAGTCGGGATGTTCGACAGCCTGGCTTATCGGAATGATGCGGCCCAGGTCTTCCGCCGGCTGATCCGGTCGCTGCCCACGCGCAACGGCGTGATGGGAGTGGCCACCTGCGACAAGGGGCTGCCGGCGATGATGATGGCCCTGGCCGCCATGCACGACCTGCCCACTGTGTTGGTGCCGGGCGGGGTCACGCTGCCGCCGACGGTGGGCGAGGATGCGGGTAAAGTTCAGTCGGTCGGCGCGCGATTCGCCCACGGCCAGATCACGCTCGAGGAAGCCGCCGAGGTGGCCTGCCACACCTGCGCCACGCCCGGCGGCGGCTGCCAGTTCCTGGGCACGGCCGCCACCTCCCAGGTGGTCGGCGAGGCCCTCGGGATGTCGCTCCCGCATTCGGCGCTCGCCCCCTCCGGCCAGCCGGTGTGGCTGGACATGGCCCGCCGCTCAGCTCGAGCCCTGCTGGCGCTCGAATCCAAGGGTCTTGCGACGCGCCACATCCTGACCGATGCCGCGATTCACAACGCCATGGCCGTCCACGCGGCCTTCGGCGGCTCGACCAACCTGCTGCTGCACATCCCGGCCATCGCCTATTCGGCCGGGCTGAAACGTCCTACGATCGACGACTGGAACCACTTCAACCGCCGCGTGCCGCGCATCGTTTCGGTGCTGCCCAACGGTCCGGTGATGCACCCGACCGTGCGCGTGTTCCTGGCCGGCGGCGTGCCCGAGGTGATGCTGCACCTGCGCCGGTTGGGGATGCTCGAAGAAGCGGCGGTGACGGCGACCGGAGAGCCGCTGGGCCGCGTGCTCGACTGGTGGGAGGCTTCGGAGCGGCGGGCGCGGATGCGCGAGCTGCTTCAGCATCTGGACGGCGTCAGCCCCGGCGACGTGATCCTCGACCCGGACAAAGCCCGCGCCGAGGGTCTTACCAGTACGGTAACGTTCCCGCGCGGCAACCTCGCCCCGGAGGGCTCCGTGATCAAGAGCACGGCCATCGACCCGAGCGTGGTCGACCCCGACGGGGTCTACCGCAAGACCGGCCCGGCGCGCGTGTTCACCCGCGAACGCGACGCCATCGCGGCCATTAAGAGCCGCGGCGCGGACGCCATCCAGCCCGGCGACATCCTGGTGCTCATCTGTCGCGGACCCCAGGGCGCAGGCATGGAGGAGATCTACCAGATCACCTCGGCGCTCAAACACCTCAGCTTCGGCAAGCACATCGCGGTGATCACCGACGCGCGGTTCTCGGGTGTTTCGACCGGCGCCTGCATCGGCCACGTCGGCCCGGAAGCGCTGGCCGGCGGCCCCGTCGGCAAGGTCCGTGACGGCGACACCATCCGCATCGTCATCGACCGCAACAAGCTGGAAGGCAGCGTCGACCTGGTCAGCGCCGACGGCCGCGAGTTCAGCCCCGAGGAAGGCGCCCGCGTTCTCGCCCAGCGCCCCCCGCGTCCGGACCTCGCCCCCGACTCGAGCCTCCCCCTCGACACGCGCCTGTGGGCCGCCCTCCAGCAGGTCGGCGGCGGCACCTGGGGCGGCTGCGTGTTCGACGTCGATGCGATCGTCGAAACGCTCGAAGCCGGCCGGCAGGCGCTGGGGCGCTAGGTGTCAGGAGCATCTTCCGGCATCTGTCTTGACAGTTGTCGCGCGGTCTGCCACAATAGTTCTGCGATGGCGGGTCTCCCCAAGCCGCGGCTGACCTCTCTAGAGGAGACACTTGGTGTATCTCGTGTGGCGGAGATTCTCGGTGTTCACCCGCGAACCATCGAAAGGCGCAGAGCGGCGGGTAAAAGGCTGAGGCCGCTCGAGGCTCAGCGGGAAGAGAAGCTCCGCCGGATTTGGCGGGAGTTGGTCCGGTTGTTCACTCCGGAAAACGCCGTACGCTGGCTCACGACCCCGGTTCCGGCGCTCGAAAACCGCCCCCCACTGGATCTCATGGCCGAGGATGGAGGCCTGGACCGCATCCTGGACACGATTGGGCGGATGAGTTGGGGCCTTCCGTCCTAGATGCCCGATCTGGCCGCCTTCTTCCGGCGCGCTCCGCGGCAGGTCTTCTCGGGCGTGGTGTTTCGCATCTGTGCCGCGCGCTATGGCGGAAACACAGCCTCCATGCAGGGATCGTTGATTCACGGTGCCCGCTACAACCTTCCAAACTACTTCGGTGCGCTGTACACTTCATTGGAAATTGAGACCGCCCGGCGGGAGATAGCCCGTTACTATACGGTGCCGCCGCGCGACGGGTTTGTCGAGGCGGTCATTGAGTTGCGCCTGAGCCGTGTGGTGGACCTCAGAAGTAAGAGGCTTCTTCGAACCGTTGGCCTTAAGCCGCAGGATCTCACCGGCAACCGATACTTCATCTCTCAGGAGTTCGGCTTGCGTGCGTGGGAGGCCGGTTTGGAGGCGCTTCTGGTTCCATCCGCCGCTGTCCCGAACGCCGCGAACCTGGCCGTTTTCCTGGACAACCAACAGCAGGGGTGGCGCATCACTCTGCAACAGATTCGCCCAGTTTGAGAATCGCCTCCACCAGACCATCGATGGTGTGCTCGGCCGGCTCGACCGTCACCTCGATGCCCAGCCGCTGGCACGTCGCCGAGGTAACCGGGCCGATGGAGGCAACCTTCACGCCTTCGAGCGGCGCGGAGCCGATCAGCGCGTGGAAGTTTTCGACAGTGGACGAGCTGGTGAAAGCGATCCAGTCGGGGTGGAAATCCGGGGGCCACTCGACTCCACGGGCGGGGACGGTGCGATAGGCGTCGACGACCGTCACCCGCGCGCCGCGCTTTTCAAGTTCCACGGGGATCAGGTCGCGCGCCACCGCGGCGCGAGGCAGCAGGATGCGGGCGCCTTCGAGTGGGATCTTTTCAAACGCCGCCACCACGCTCTCAGCCACGTATTCGGCGGGCATCAGATCCACTTTCAGATGCAGGGCGGCCAGTGCCGCAGCGGTCGCCGGCCCGATGGCGCAGATTCGCGCGCGCAGCCCGCGCAGGTCGCGCGGCGAGGCGTCCAGCCGCTCGGTGAAAAACCGCACGCCGTTGGCGCTGGTGAAGATGAGCCAGTCGTAGCTCTCCAGGCGCGAGATGGCGACATCCAGCGGCTTCCAGTCGGCCGGAGGCTCAATCTCGATGGTGGGAAATTGGACCACGTGCGCCCCCAGCTCGGCAAGCCGCGCGGCGAGCGGGCCGGCCTGCTCGCGGGCGCGGGTGACCACGATGGTCTGGCCGTAAAGAGGCAGGCACTCGAACCAATTCAACTTTTCGCGCAGCCGCACCACCTCGCCGACGATGATCAGCGTCGGCGGTTTGAGTCCGGCCTCGGCGATCTTTCCGGCTAGGTCGCCGAGAGTGCCGACAAGCGTCTTCTGATCCGGCCGCGTCGCCCAGCGGACCGCCACCGCCGGGGTCGAGGGCGAGCGGCCGGCCGCGATCAAGCGCTTGGCGATCTCGGCGAAGCTGACCAGCCCCATGAACACCACGATCGTTTCCGAGGCTCCTACGCGGTTCCAATCGATCTTCTCGACCTCGTGTCCTGTGACAAACGTGACTGCCGAGGTGTGTTCTCGATGGGTAAGCGGGATGCCGGTGTAGGCTGCCGCGCCCATGGCCGAGCTGACGCCGGGGACGATCTCGAAGGGAACACCGGCGGCGGCCAGCGCCTCGGCCTCCTCGCCGCCGCGGCCGAACAGGAACGGGTCGCCGCCCTTCAGCCGCACCACGCGGCGGCCGGCCCGGGCGTGCTCGACCAGCAGCGCGTTGATCTGGTCCTGGGTGAGGGCGTGCTCGGTGCGCTTCTTTCCGACGTAGCGCTTCTCTGCGTCCGGCCGCGCGTGGACGAGCAAGCCGGGGGCGGCGAGGTTGTCGTAAAAGATGATGTCAGCGCGGCGGATACACTCGAGGCCGCGCACGGTGACCAAGCC
>JACQDI010000483.1 GCA_016201195.1 Acidobacteriota bacterium
AGGCCGCCAGCCCGGCCCGTTCTTCGTCAACCTGGTGATGGAGGGGGAAGGGAAGAGCATCTCCGAGATGATCGCCGCCACCCAGCGCGGCATCCTGCTCACGCGGCTGTGGTATGTTCGCCCGGTCGATCCCCAGCAGGCCCTGGTCACCGGCCTCACCCGCGACGGCTCGTTCTACATTGAGAACGGCAGGATTGCCCACCCGGTAAAGAATTTCCGGTTCAACGAGAGCCTGGTGCGCCTGCTGGGGCAGATCGAGTCCTTGGGTACGCCGCAGCGCGTGCAGGCGAGTGAGGGGATGAATTACGGCGATGGCAGCATGCCCTTAATGCTTCCCGCGATGAAGGTGAAGTCCTTCCGGTTTACCTCGATCTCCGATGCAGTGTAAGCTGCTCACGCAAAGACGCAAAGGGCGCAAAGGGCGCAAAGGGCGCAAAGACCATACCAGGGTTTCTTTGCGCTCTTTGCGCGCTTGGCGCCTTGGCGTGAGATTCCTGGTTATAATCTTGCTCCTCACAGGTTGTTCCCGCTCCCACAAGAAGGTCATCGGAGTCGTGCCGAAGGGACTCGCGCACCTGTTCTGGCAATCCGTCCACGCCGGAGCTGCGGCGGCGGGCCAGGAATTCGGCGTGGAGATCCAGTGGAACGGCCCCTCGCAGGAGACCGAGTACAGCCGGCAGATCCAGATCATCGACGCCATGATCACCCGGCGCGTAGACGCGCTGGCCATCGCTGCGGCCGACCAAGTGGCGCTGGTGCAGGTGGTGGACCGGGCCATGGCCCAGGGCATTCCCGTCACCATTTTTGACTCCGGCCTCAATTCGACCAACTACACCTCCTTCGTGGCCACCAACAACTACGCAGCGGGAGAGCTGGCCGCGCGACAACTGGGCCGGCTTCTCGGCGGGAAGGGAAAAGTTGCTGTGCTGATGCACGTGCCCGGCAGCCGCTCCACCGTCGACCGCGAGACCGCCTTCGACGCGGTGATGTCCAAGGAGTTTCCCGGCATCGCGATTGTCGCCCGCCAGTTCGGCATGTCCGATCGCGCCCGGGCCATGGCCGCCGCCGAAGACATGTTCACCGCCCACCCGGACCTGGACGCCATCTTTGCCTCCGCCGAGCCCAGCACAGTGGGAGCTTCCCAGGCGATCAAGTCCCGGGGCTTGACCGGCAAAATTAAATTCGTTGGTTTTGATTCGAGCGACAGCCTGATCGAAGACCTGAAGGCCAGCGTCATCAGCGCCCTGATCGTTCAGGATCCGTTCCAGATCGGCTACCGGGCCGTCAAGACGCTGGTCGACCGGCTCAACGGCTCGACGCCGCCTAAGCGAATCGACTGCGACGCCACGGTCATCTTCGGCGCTGAACTGGAGAAGCCCGAGGTCCAGCGGCTGCTCCGCCCGCCTATCGAGAAATACTTGAGACAATAGCCCCATGCGCCGGAAAACAATGCTGATAGCCTCGCTCCTGCTCTCCGGCTCCTGCTCCCGGCGACCGCCCCTCCCGCTGCCCGACCTCCCCCAGATCCAGATGGCGAGTTTCCAACCAGCCATCCGGGAACAAGTCGAAAAGGCAGGCCTACCAGCAGAATCAACTGGCCGAGATCTGCTACCAGCGGGCGCGGCACTTTGAGCCCAAGTCGCTTCCCTGGGCGTACTACCTGGGGACGGTGCAGGCCGCCGCGGGCAAGCACCAGCAGGCGGTGGAGACCCTGCGGGAAGCCGTGCGTCTCGAGCCGGGGTACCTGCCGGCGCGACTCAAGCTTGCTGAGACCCTGCTGGCCCTCGGCGACTGGCGCGCCAGCCGCGAGATCTACGAGGCGATTCTCAAGAAAGACCCCGCCTCGGCGTTCGCCCATTACGGGCGGGGGCGGGCGCGGGCAGCCGGCGGCGAGCAGGCAGAGGCGGCCGAGGATTACCGCCGCGCCTGCGAGCTGGCCCCCAACTACGCGGTCTCCCACTACGCCCTGGCCCAGGCCTACCGCCGGCTCGGCAATGCCGCTCTCGCCCAGGAGCACCTGGCCCGCTACCAGAAGGATCCGCTGGCCCAGCCCCCGCTGGACGATCCGCTGCGCAACGCGGTCAAGGATCTCAATGCCGGGGCGCAGCAACATCTGCGGCGGGGCGTCGATCTCGAAGCGGCCGGCGATCTCGCGCAATCGGCGGCGGAGCACGAGCGCGCGCTCGAGATCGATCCGACGCTGACGCAGGCGCACACCAACCTGGTGACCCTGTATGGCAGGCTGGGAAAGGCGGCCAAGGCCGAGGAGCACTACCGCGCGGCCATCGGGCAAAACCCCAACCTGGCCGAGGCACATTACAACTTCGGCGTGCTGCTCTTTGAGCGGGGCAAGTATCGGGAGGCGGGCTCGGTTTTTCGCAAGGCGGTGGAGATCAATCCCTATTATGCAGAGGCGCACAACAACCTCGCCTTTGTGCTGGAACACGAGGGCCGCGCCCAGGAGGCGCTCCAGCACTACCGCGCCGCCATCGAGAACAAGCCCAACTATCGCCTGGCCCACTTCCACCTTGGCCGGTTCTTGTTGACCCACGGCCAGAGCACCGAGGCGATCGACCACTTTCTCCAGACGCTCACGCCCTCGGACGAGAGCACGCCAGGTTTCATGTATGGCCTCGCTGCGGCCTACGCGCGCACCGGCGACCGCTCGAGGGCGCTCCAGTACATGCACGAGGCGCGCCGGAGGGCGGAGGGGCTCGGGCAGACGGAGCTCGTAGTCAGCATTGATAAGGATCTACGGACGTTGGAAGGGGAGCGGTGAAAACCAAGTCAAAGGTCAAAGGTCAAAAGTCAAAAGTCAAAAGTGAAAACCTGCTGCGACGCCGGGGTTTTACTTTTGCCTTTTGCCTTTTGACTTTTGACTTTTGCCTTGCTTTTCTCTCCGGCTGCTCCCGGAGGCCGGCTGCGAAGAACGGGGCCGAAGTTCTCTTCCGCGACGTGGCCGAAGAGACTGGCCTGAAGTTCGGCCACTACACCGGCGCGACGGGGAGGTTCTACATGCCGGAAATCATGGGAGCCGGCGTCGCCCTGTTCGACTACGACAACGACGGCGATCTGGACGTCTTCCTGGTCCAGGGCGCGACCTTCGACGGCAGCAAGCCTCCCCTCGACAAGCCGGGATGCCGTCTGTTTCGCAATGATCTGATTCCCTCCGGGAAGCTGCGGTTCACCGACGTGACCGAGCAGGCCGGCGTGGGCCACATCGGTTACGGGATGGGTGTGGTGGTGGCGGATTACGACAACGACGGCTACCTCGATCTCTACGTGACCAGTTTCGGGCACAATGTGCTCTACCACAACAACGGCAACGGCACGTTCACCGACGTGACCCGGCAGGCGGGCGTGGATGACGAGCGCTGGTCGTCGAGCGCCGCGTTTTTCGATTACGATCGCGACGGCCGGCTGGACCTGCTGGTGCTGAACTACCTGGATTTCACGCTGAGGGGAAACAAGCCCTGCTACTCCCCGGCCGGCGAGCGCGATTACTGTACTCCCAAGGCC
>JACQDI010000529.1 GCA_016201195.1 Acidobacteriota bacterium
CGCGGCGACCGCCTGCCCAGCCAGCCCCTAGGCTTCACCTCCGCCTTCGACCCCCGCCGCGTCCAGCTCGGCTTGCGCTTTAACTTCTAGCAGTTAGTTTAGAAAGCCACAGAGGCACAGAGAACACAGAGACCTGCAAAACGCGGGTTTCTCGGTGTGCTCTGTGCCTCTGTGGCTTTCTGCGGGTAGAATCTTGGAGTGCGGCTCTTTACCGCCCTCGATCCCTCTCCAGAGGTGCACGACAGCCTCTGCCGGCTCCTCGACCGCCTCCGCCCCACCGCCGGCCTCCGCTGGAGCCGCCCCGAAAACCTTCACCTTACCCTGAAATTCATCGGCGAATATCCCGAGCCCCAACTGCCCGCCCTCCGCGCCGCGCTCTCATCCGTCGCCTTCTCTCCGCTCGAGGTCCGCGTCGCAGTCGTGGGATTTTTCCCCAACCCCCGCGCCCCCCGCGTCTTCTGGGTCGGCATCCAGGCCTCTGCCGAGCTGGCCCAGCTTGCCGCCCAAATCGACCGCACTCTCGAGCCCCTCGGGATCGCTCTCGAAACGCGCCCCTACTCCCCGCATCTGACCCTGGCTCGCATCCAGGACCGCACCCCTCTCCAAACCCTGCACCAGACCCTGGAAACCCTCGGCCCAGTAGACTGCGGAGCCTTCACCGCCGACCGCTTCTACCTTTACGAAAGCCGCCCGGCCCCCGGCGGCTCCATCTACACCCGCATCGGAGAGTTCCCATGCAGCCCCTGATCCTCCTCGCCGCCTCCTACCTGCTGGGCGCCATCCCCTTCGGGCTGCTGGTCTCCAAACTAAAAGGAGCGCCGGACCCGCGCGCCGTCGGCAGCGGCAACATCGGCGCCACCAACGTCGTCCGCGCCGCCGGATGGGCCGCCGGCCTCGCCACTCTCGCCCTCGACATCGCCAAGGGCTATGTGGCCGTGTGGATCACCGCGCGCCTCACCGCCCCGGACCCGCTCTGGCCGGCCGCCGCCGCCCTCGCCGTCATGCTGGGCCACATCTTCCCCGTGTTTCTTCGCTTCCGCGGCGGCAAGGCCGTGGCCACCGCCGTTGGCGCCTATTTCGCCCTGGCCCCAATCCCCCTCACCGGCTCGCTGATCGTCTTCGCCGCCACCGTCGCCTGGAGCCGCTATGTCTCCCTGGGATCCATCCTGGCCGCCTCCAGCTTCCCGCTGTTCTTGTGGTGGACCGTCCACCCGCCCGCCGCAGTGCTCGCCGCCGCCGTCCTCAGCGCCCTGCTCATCGTCTGGCGTCATGCCGCGAACGTCGGGCGCCTGCGCGCCGGAACCGAATCCCGCCTGCGATTGCACCTGGGAGCCCGCAAGTGAGCCGCATCTCCATCATCGGCGCCGGGGCCTGGGGCACCGCGCTCTCGATCGTGCTCGCCGGACGCGGCCACGCCGTCCGCCTCTGGGTCTACGAAAACGACCTGTACCAGCGCCTCCTCCGGACCCGCGAAAACGACGTGTTTCTCCCCGGCTTCCACCTGCCCGACAACGTCGTCCCGTCCAACGCCCTGGGCGATGCCCTGGACAGCGCCGAGATCGTCCTCACCGTCACCCCCTCCCACGTCTGCCGGACGGTTTACCGCCAGATGCTCGACCACCTGCGCCCCGACATGCTCTTCGTCAGCGCCACCAAGGGCCTGGAAGCCGATACCCTCATGCGGATGTCCGAAGTCATCTGCAACGTCGCCGGCGAGCGCTTCACCCCCCGGCTGGCCGTCCTTTCCGGCCCCACCTTTGCCCGCGAGATCGCCCGGGGCGCCCCGGCCGCCGTGGTCATTGCCTCCGCCGACCCCGGCTTGGCCCGACACCTCCAGGCCGAATTCTCCGGCCCCACCCTCCGTCTCTACGCCAGTTCCGACATGACCGGCGTGGAGTTGGGCGGGTCTCTGAAGAACATCATCGCCATCGGCGCCGGGGTCTGCGACGGTCTCAATCTCGGCTCCAACGCCCTTGCCGCATTGATAACACGTGGGTTAGCCGAAATCACCCGCCTCGCCACGGCGTGTGGCGCCGAAGCCTCGACTCTGGGCGGCTTGGCCGGCTTGGGCGACCTGGTCCTGACCTGCACCGGCACCCTCAGCCGGAATCGCACCCTGGGGGTCGAGCTGGCCAAGGGCCGCTCCCTGGCTGAAATCCAGGCCGGAACCCCGACGGTCGCCGAGGGCGTCAAAACCACCAGTGCCGCTATCCGGTTGGCCGCCCAAAGGCGTGTAGAAATGCCCATCACCGAGCAGATGGATGCCATGCTCCACCACGGCCGATCCCCCCGCCAAGCCATCCGAACTCTCATGGAAAGGAGCCTCAAATCCGAGTTCTAGGGCCGCCGCCAACCCCCTTCCTTCCCCGGTTAACATCCCGCAACTTTCTATGAAACCTAGGGTTACTAGCACTATGGAAGCGGTCGCCGCCCTGGAACACGACGCGCAGTTAATGCTTCGTGTAAAGGAGGGCGACAGCGAGAGTTTTGAGCTGCTTCTGGAAAAGTACCGCTCTCCGGTAATCAGCTATCTGTACCGGATGGTACAGAATCAGGCGGTCGCCGAGGAGCTGGCGCAGGAAGTGTTCTTCCGGGTGTATCGCTCGCGGTTGACCTACGAGCCGACCGCGAAGTTTACCACCTGGCTGTTTCGTATCGCGACGCACCTTGCGCTAAACTCGTTGCGCGATCATCGCAATGAGCGCAGCCAGGAAAGTCTCGATGAGGAGAAGGACGAGTCGCGCGGCATCCAGGTCGTCGACCAGCGGCGCAACCGCGAGCAGGAGCTGCTGGCGGAGGCGCGCCTCGAGGAAGTGCGGCGGGCGGTGTCCGCGCTGCCCGAAAAGCAGCGCGCTGCCGTGCTGATGCATAAGTATCAGGAGATGGACTACGTACAGATCGGCGGCGTTTTGGGCTGCTCGATGGCAGCGGTCAAATCGCTGCTGTTTCGCGCCTACGAGACCCTGCGCGACCGGCTGCGGCGCTACGACGTAGGGTAGGGAGGTATTTTTATGACTTGCCACGAAATTATCGAACAAATCATCGCCCAGCCGGGCCGGCCCGCGCCGCCCCCCGAGATCGAAAGCCACCTGTACACCGGCCCCTCCTGATCCCAGGTGTACCTCGAGCAGCAAGCCCTGTGGCGCCGGATGGACGCCTGGGAAGCCCCCGAGGTCTCCGCCGGTTTCGACCGCCGCCTGTTTGCCCGCATCGGACGCCGCGCCGCTGAGCCGTGGGCGGCGCTCGACTGGCTGATGCGCCTGTTCCGCCCGCTCCAGCCGTCGTATGCCACCGCCCTGGCCTGCATGCTGGTGGTGGCCACGGTGGTCGTCGAGAGAGGGCGTCACCAGACCCTGCCCCCCGATGCCACGGTAGCCATCCATGCCGCCGAGAAGGATGATCCCAAGCAGATTGAGGCGGCTTTGGACGACATGAAGATGCTCAGCGACTTCGAAATCCTGCCTCTGGCTGGGGAAGGGAAATCCTAATCATGTTGGCGCGGCGCAGTTGGATGCTTTGCCTGGTGGCGGCAGCCGCCTCAGTCGTGCTGCTCCAGGCCCAGCCCCAGCTCGGCGGTGGTGGCGGGCGCGGGATGCGTTTGCCGCGCCCTGGCGCCAAGAAGGGCGGCGGAGCCCAGCGCCAGCACCAGAACATGGTCGACCACCTGATGTCGCTCTCCCCCGAGCAGCAGCGCGAGTTCATGCGAAACAACCCGCGCTTCCGCAACCTGCCCCCCCGGCAGCAGGAAAACATCCGCAACCGCCTGGAGGAGTTTAACCGCCTGCCCGCCGAGCGCCGCGAGGCCCTGCGCGAGCGCTTCGAGCTGTTTCACCAACTCCCGCCCGAGCAGCAGGACCGCGCCCGCGCCCTCTACCGCCAGTGGACCCAGTATCCGCAAGACCGCCGCCTGGAGATGCGCCGCGAATTCCGCGACCTCCGCGACGCCACCCCCGAAGACCGCCGCCAGCGTCTCGAAAGCCCCGAGTTCCGCAATCGCTTCTCCGATAGCGAGCAGCAAACCCTCCGCGGCCTGGTCCACCTGCTTCCGCCGGAGTAGGGGTAAACCGCCGCCTTGCCCATCAACTGACCCATGTTTACCGCTTTGGGGCAACTTTACCAAGACTTTCGCCTATCGTACCCGCAGCGTCTGAACCGCAGGGTCCTTCCCCACCCAGAATCACCCAAATCCTGCAACAACTTAGAATCCATTGGCGGCTTGGTATAAGAATTGCCCCTTCTTACCTACCGGCGACAGACGGCCCGGGCCTGTAGACCAAAGGGATCGTCTGCGGCGGCGGCTGTGCGGAATCGCTAGAGTGACCTCACTCGCTGGGGATGGACCGCAGAGCCGCGCCCCGTTGGTGGCTGCCTCGTAGAAGGCGTGGCAGATTTTTCACCGCCGTGCGCCGGCCCAACACCTAAGCTGCTTGAAGAGGTAAGGTATGGAGTTTCGGTGCGGGATTTTCCCCGCGGCGCCTCACCCGGTGGAGGGCATTCGAGCGGATCTGCACGATCCAAAAAAAACGGGGGCCGGACGTGGGCTGCACGGCTATGAAGCAGATCGTCGACGCGGAACTGGCCGCGGTTGAGCGGGCCACGGCTCAATGGGAACAGGCTGAGGTTGGCTCGGCGCTGAGGCGCCGATCCGCTACCCCTCCTTGTAGCGGGTGAACGGAATCGGATCCGGCTGCCGATCAGTCCTCTGGATTTTTCTTTTAAAATGCCCCGTCCTTGATTTTTGTCTTTTGCCTTTTGCACTTTGCCTTTTGCCTTGCCTTTTGCTTGACATCTCAACCTGCCCGGCGGTACAACGGGTCAAACTTGCTGCAAGGGAGTCTCACTATGACGCCGAAATGGATAGTCCTCCTCGTTCTCGCCTGCGCTGCCCCCGTGGCCTTCGCCCAGACCGACCGCGCCACCGTGCTCGGAACCGTCACCGACGACACCGGCTCGGTGATCCCCGCCGCCGCTGTCACCGTCACCAACGTCGGCACCCAGGAAAAACGCGTCGCCACCACTAACGAGCGAGGCGACTACGACGTCCCCTCGCTCAACATCGGCGAGTACGAGGTCTCCGTCGAGCACGCTGGATTCCGCAAGGAAGTCGTCAAGGGCATCGTCCTGGTGGTCAACCAGAAAGCCCGCGTGGACGTCAAGCTCCAGATCGGCGCCGTCACCCAGGAGGTCATGGTCCAGGGCGCCGCCCCGCTCATCCACACCGACGACGCCACCATCGGCCAGTTGATCGACGAGCGTAAGATCACCGAGCTGCCCATCCCCGGCAAGCGCAACATGTACCTGCTTGCCCTGCTCGGCGCCGGCATGAGCCGCGGGCCGGCCTCCAGCGTCACCACCTCCGGCTTCGGGCCCGGCTTCGGCATCGCCGCCATGGGGCAGAAGGTCCACAACAACTGGATCATGCTCGACGGCGCTCCGCTCCGGACCTCCATCCACGCTGCTGTGCGCATGCGTCCCTCGGTCGAGGCCCTCCAGGAATTCAAGGTCGAAGCCGGCTTCTACTCCGCCGAGTTCGGCACCCAGTCCGGCGCTCAGATCGTCTCCGCCATCCGTCCCGGCGGCAACCAGTTTCACGGCACCCTGTTCGAGTTTCTCCGCAACGAGAAGCTCGACGCCCGCAACTTCTTCGAAAACCCGCTCATCCCCAAGCGCCCCCTGCGCCGCAACAATTTCGGCGGGGTGGTCAGCGGACGCATCATCCGCGACAAGCTGTTTTTCACCGCCAACCACGAGAGTTTCATCGAGCGGCGTTCCAGCCAGGGCTCGGCCGTCTACCCCACCAAGCGCATGATGAGCGGCGACTTGACCGAGCCGTTCTTCCACTCGAACCGCGATCCCAATGGCCCACTCACTCCCATCCGCGACCTGTTGAGCGGCCAGCCCTTTCCCAACAACCTCATTCCTGCCAGCCGCATCGCACCCCAGGCCCAGAAACTGTTTCAGTTCTGGCCCGCCCCTAATTTCGGTTCCGCACTGTTCGACGGCGCCACCAACTACGGCGGCCAGAGCCGCAGCACCGTCGACGACCGCCAGGTCTTCCTGCGCATGGACTACAACCTCGACCAGAAGAACCGGCTCTTCGGCCGCTACGGCTTTCAGGACATCACCGAGTTCGCCGGCGACCTCAACCCCCATCCCTTCTTCGGCCAGGACCGCCCCAAGCGCCAGCAGAACGCCACCCTCACCTACACCCGCCTGCTCTCGGCCACCAAGCTCAACGAGCTGACCGTCTCGTACAACCGTGACATCTTCCAGACCCTCGACCGCGTCAGCGGACAGGACTTCAACATCGCCCGCGATCTGCTCATCCCGGGCCAAACCAGCGATCCCTTCACCACCGGCGTGCCCTCCATCTCCATCACCGGCGTTTCCGGTATCGGCAATACCGTTCCCAACACCATCTGGGACGAGTCCCGCCGCGTCTCCGACACGTTCTCCTTCTCTCATGGCCGCCACTCCATGAAACTCGGTTCCGAGTTCTTCCACGTGCTGCTGCGCCGCGAAACCTACCAGTTCGTCACCGGCAATTTCATCTTCACCGGCATCCACAGCGGCCAAGGGTTAACCACTGCCGCCCGCGAGAGCACCGCCTGGGCCGACTTCCTGCTCGATCAGCCATCCCAGGCCCGCACGGCCTATAGCGAGGTCCCCGGCTTCAAGCCCGGCCAGTTCACGCGCCTGTTCGCCTGGCGCTCCCACACCTTCTTCACTGACGATTGGAAAGCGACCCCGCGCCTCACCGTCAACCTCGGCCTGCGCTACGAGTACAACTCGGTGCTCCGCGACATCCGCGGCGGGACCCGCAACTTCGACTTCCGCACCCAGGACCTGTTCCCCGCGCCGGGCGTTTCCGCCCCGCTTTACAAGCCCGATTACAACAACTTCGCTCCCCGCATCGGCCTCGCCTTCCGCCCCTTCAACGACAACAAGACCGTCGTCCGCGCCTCCTACGGGGTGTTCTACAACGTGAACATGCTCAACAACCTCACCGAAAGCTCCAAGAACATCCCCTTCAGCGCCGGCATCAACGAGCTCAACAACCCCGGCCAGATCCGCATCCGCATGTCCAGCGCCGTGGTGGGCGGGAACATCGCTGCTACCCAAGCTCGCGAGGTATTGGCCGTCCCCGACAACTACGGCGTGGGCGACGCCCAACAGTGGACCCTCAACATCCAGCGTTCTCTGAAAAAGGACATCCTGTTCGAGATCGGCTATGTCGGCTCCAAGTCCAGCCACTTCGACCGCCCGCGCACCTTCAACGCCATCAACATCCTGAAGGGCGAAACCCGGAAGCCGTACCCGCAGTGGGGCAACATCGAGCTGATCACTACCGACGCCTCGGGCTCCTACCATGGCCTGCTACTGAAGGGCGAGAAGCGCTTCTCCCAGGGCCTGACGTTCCTCGCCACCTACACCTGGTCGAAGACGTTCTTTGATTCCTTCGCCGGCAACGGCGCCGACCGCCACAACAGCCCCTTCGACCTGAAATCCGAAAAGGGCCTGGCCGAAACCGACCAGCGCCACCGCGCCACCGCCTCCTGGCTCTACGAGCTGCCCTTCTTCCGCAGCCGCAAAGACCTCCTCGGCAAGATCGCCGGCGGCTGGCAGACCAACGGCGTGTTCAACCTCGAGACCGGCATGCCGTTCTATCCCGTCCAGAGCATCCAGCCGCTGGCCGACGAATGTTCACGCTGCACCCGCCGCCCCGACCGCATCGCCGACGGCAACCTGCCCGGCTCCCAGCGAACTCTCCGGCGCTGGTTTGACATCTCCGCCTTCACCCTCGCCGTCGGCCACTATGGCACCGCCGGCCGCAACATCCTCACCGCGCCCGGCTTGACCAGCATCGACTTCTCCCTGTTCAAAAACTTCCACATCACCGAATCCAAGAACCTCCAGTTCCGCTGGGAAGCTTACAACGCCACCAACACCCCGCCGTTCAACCCCCCCAACCGCTCCATCGGCACCGGCACCTTCGGCGCGGTCACCAGCGCCGGCCTGGGCCGCGAAATGCAGTTCGGGTTGCGGCTAGAGTTTTGAGCCGGCGCAGTCGGAGCCGGACGGTTGACTCCTCGCTAGACATATGGTCCACGTCATGCGCGAGCACTACGAGGCCCTCAATCCGTTCGGCAACCTCTCTCGCTACTACGCCAAGATCGAGCGCTCGTTCTGCCGCGCCTGCGCGAACTCGAGCGCGGGCAGGACCGCCGAAAATCAAATCTTACGGACCAAAGCCGATCCCAAAATCGGACACCCGGCGAGGAGCAGGCCTACGGCGCATCCCAGGAGGGAAGCGACAGCCCATCGCGATCATAGACAATCTTGCCGTTGCGCACCGAGTACCCAGATTCTTCCTGTACCGCGAGTCGGCGAAGGCGAAGGCGCCGGTCTCGAGCGCGAACACGGCGATGTCGGCCGTGCGCCCTTCCTCGAGCGTCCCGATCTCGGGAAAGCGGTGGATCGCCTGCGCCGGGTTTACCGTCACCCGCCGGATCGCGTCCGGAAGCGTCATGCCCAACGACATGAGCTTCGAGATGCAGTTGGGCACGTTCACCCGCATCATCAGCACGCTGCCCGGATGCAGATCGGTGCCGATCGTGTCCGGCGGAAAGCCCTGCCGCATGGCCTGCGCGGCCACCGGCCACAGGAAGCTGCCGCCTCCGTGGCCCAAGTCGAACAGCACGCCGCGCTTGCGCGCCTCGATCACCGCCTCGGTCAGCTTCCTGCTCGCCCGGTCCACCAGCTCGAGTTGCTCGTCGTTATACATATGCGTGTGCAGGTCGCCGGGACGCATCACGTCCAGCAGCTTCTCCCGCGTCGTCCGCCCGCTGCCGGTGAGGATGCTGTTATCCACCAGCACCGGCGTCCGCGAAAGCCGCCCCGCCTCCACCGCGCGCTTCAGCGCAGTGAATCCCTTGTTCCGGTAGTGAGCCGTCTTCACCCCCACGATGACGTTCGGGTACTGCTGGATCTTCGCCGCCGTCGCTGCCGGATCCATGTCTCGCTCGTTGCTCTCTCCCAGCGCCCCGTCTTTCATCCCCTGGCCCACAATATTGAGAAACGCGAGCACCCGCGTCTGCGACTTGTCGATGATGGTCGCCTTGAAATCCTCGAACGTCCGCCATCCTGACGTCCCCGCGTCCACCACGGTGGTTGTCCCCGCGATCAGCGCCACGTCATCGGGAAACAGCGTGCTCTGCCGCGCGTTCCGGTACACATGCATGTGCAGATCGACCAGTCCCGGCGTCACGTACAATCCCCGCGCCTCCACCACCGTCTTCGCGCCCCCCGGCAGAATGCTCTCGGCGACCCGGGCGATCCTCGTTCCCGCGACCCCCACGTCCATCACCCGGTCTATACCATGCGCCGGGTCGATCACGTGCCCTCCCTTCAACACCAAATCGTATCCCTGCAAGGGAAGCAACCACACATGAACACCGATGAACACGAATAGGAACGTGGATCGTAGATTGTTTTCATTTCTCAAATCCTCAAATCCTCAAATTCTCAAATCGCCGTCA
>JACQDI010000530.1 GCA_016201195.1 Acidobacteriota bacterium
AGCGCCGCTTCCCAGGCGCGTTCGGTCGTTTCTCGAACGGGGGGCCAGTCCTGCTCGGCCGAAAGCTTCGCCTCCTCGCCCTCGACCCTGCGCCGCGCAGCGTCAACCCAGGCGGTGATGTGCAGCACGATCTCCCAGATGCTGTGCGCGCCAGGCAGGGGCTTGGCCCCGGCCTGCGTCGCGGTCACGCCGGCGAGCAGTTCGAGAATCGAGGGCCCGTGCCACGCCTCACCCTGGAGGGCGCGCTTCAACTGATCTTCGATCCTTTGGATCTCTGACATGGTTCCTCCACGGCCTACTATCTACCGCCCGCAGCTTTTTCTGGTAAGCTATTATATTGCAACAGCTTGGGGTGCCTATGGCGATTAGTCAAGAGTTGCTGGAAATCCTGGTATGCCCGGCCGACAAAGAGGCGCTCGAATTGAAGCCGGACCAGAGCGGCCTGAAATGCACCAAGTGCCACCGGGTCTACCCGATTCAGGACGATATCCCGATCATGCTGATCGATGAGGCGACGATCGAAGAGTGATCGGCGGCCCTGATCCCATCCTCGCGCGGCTGAAGCCCGGGGCGGCGGTGGTCATCATCCGCCTGCGGTCGATGGGCGACACGGTGCTGACCACACCCGCCCTGGCCCTGCTGCATGAAGCCCGGCCGGATCTCGAGATCTTCGTCGCGGTCGAGCGGCCCTGGGACCGGCTTCTGGAATCGAACCCCGCCCTCGCCGGCGTGATCCCGTTTGAGCGTGGCGGGCGCTGGAATGCCCTCGCCGCCGTGCGCCGCCTCCACGCCCCGCTCTGTGTGAACCTGCACGGCGGATCGACCAGTGCCTGGCTGACCGCGCTGGCCGGGGCTCGCTGGCGGGCCGGGTTTGGCCACTTTGCCTTCCAGGCCGTCTACAACGTGAGAATCCCCCGGGCGCAGGAGATCCTCGGACGCGCAAGCGACGCCCCGGTCCATACCGCCGAGCATCTGGCATCGGCCGTGTTCTACCTGGGCGTCGGGCAACGGGAGATTCCCGGGGCGCGCCTGTTCGCCGGCGATCCCCCGGCGCGTCCCCCTTACGCGGTGCTGCACGCGGCCGCCTCCGACATCACCAAGCAGTGGCCTGCCGCGCGGTTCGCCGAGCTGGCGCGCCGGCTGCGCCGGGAGCAGGGACTGGAGCCGCTGCTGCTCGCCGGGCCCGGCGAGGACGGGCTGCTGGCCGGGATGAAAGAGTTCACGACCTTTGATAACCTGTCGCTCGGGGAGATGATGGCGCTGCTGAAAGGGGCGGAGCTGTTTGTGGGCAACGATTCGGGACCGGCGCACGTGGCCGCCGCCTTCGGCGTTCCCTGCGTCGCCATCTTCGGCTCGTCCGATTCCCGGGTATGGTATCCGTGGAAGACCCGGCGCCAAGTGGTCGAAAGCGCCGGGGGGATTCAGGCGGTGGAGGTGGAGGCCGTCCGGCAGGCGGTGCTGGCCGTGCTCCCCGCGCGATCCGTGTTACAGGCATGACGAATTTCTGGCGACTGCTCGGGTACGTGCGGCCCTACTGGCTGCGGCTCGCCGCCTCGGTGGCGCTGATGGCCGTGGTCGGGGCCTGTCACGCCATGATTCCCCTGCTCATCCGGCCCATCTTCGACCGCGTGCTCCACCCCGATTCCCCGGAAGCGCCGGTCGAGTTGTTTCGTTTCCCCGGCTTCGCCCGCAGTGTGTATCTGCAAGATCTTCTTCCGGCCTCCATCCACAACGTGTGGACCATGGTCGCCGTGGCCATCCTGGTGGTGTTTTTTCTGAAGGGCGTCTGCGACTTCTTCGGCAATTACCTGGTGAACTACGTGGGGTTCGCCGCGGTCACCGACCTGCGCAACCAGGCTTACGAGAGCGTGCTGCGCCAGTCGCTGGCTTTCTTCAAGCGCCGCCACACGGGGAGGCTGATGTCGTCGATCCTCAACGACATCGACAAAGTGCAGGTGGCGCTGTCGCACATCCTGGCCGATTTCCTGCGCCAAAGCTTCGTCATCGTGGCCCTGCTGTTTGTGGTGCTGCGCACCGACTGGAAGCTGGCCGCGGTGAGCCTGACCGTGCTGCCCTTTGTGCTGGTGCCCACGGCGCGCATCGGCCGGCGCATCCGCAAGACCAGCCGGTCTACGCAGGACAGCGTGGCCGAGATGAACCAGATCCTGCAGGAGACCATGGCCGGCCACTCCATCGTCAAGGCCTTCGGCATGGAGGCGTTCGAGATCCGCCGCTTCCGCGAGAGCGCCGCGCGCATGTTCCGGCGCAACCTGCGGTACGTCCGGCAGCAGGCGCTCGCTTCCCCGATCATCGAGATGTTCGGCGCCGTCACCATCGTGGGCTTGCTCACCTACGCGCGGATCCAGATCAAAGCCGACACCATGACCGCCGGCCAGTTCACCAGTTTCGTCATCGCCCTGCTCATGCTCTACGAGCCGGTGAAACGCCTGAACGGAATCCTCAACATTTTCCAGCAGGCCATCGGCGCTTCGCAGAAGGTCTTTGAGCAGCTCGCCGAGGAGCAGGAAATCAAGGAGAAGCCGGGCGCCGCGACGCTGCCGCCGTTTACCCGGGCGATCGAGCTGGAAAACGTCAGCTTCCGCTACCCTGACGGGTCGAACGGCCTGGTGCTCGACGGCATCAACCTGCGGGTCAACGCGGGCGAGGTGGTGGCCATCGTCGGCCACAGCGGCGCAGGCAAAACGACCCTGGTCAGCCTGCTGCCGCGCTTCTTCGACCCAACCGGAGGCCGCATCCTGATCGACGGCCGCGACATCCGCGAGGTGACTGTCCGCAGCCTGCGCGAGCAGATCGGCCTGGTCACCCAGGATACATTCCTGTTCGACGACACAGCGGCCAACAACATCTCCTACGGCCGCCCGGAGACGCCGCGCGCGGCCATCGAGGCAGCCGCCCGCGCGGCTCTGGCCGCCGACTTCATCGCCGAGCTGCCCCAGGGGTACGACACGAAGATCGGTGAGCGCGGCCAGCGGCTGAGCGGCGGCCAGCGCCAGCGCATCGCCATCGCCCGCGCCATCCTGAAAAACGCGCCCATCCTGATTCTGGACGAGGCCACC
>JACQDI010000531.1 GCA_016201195.1 Acidobacteriota bacterium
CCCGGTCAGCCCGGCCGGCTCGGGCGAGAGCGCCCTGGCCAACGAGCAGATCTTTGGCAAGTACGAGACCGAGCTGTTCACCCGTGTGGTGTCGCTGGCCGAAAAGGCGGGCAAGACGGTGGAGCTGGTGGTGGTTCCGGCGGTCAACCCGTTTGACGCCATGATCCAGTCGGCGGCCCGGCTGCAGGCGTCGCGGCTAGTGACGGGCCGCTCGGCCAAGATGTCGTCCGATGAGCTGGCCCAAGCCATTGGCGAGGCCTGGGAGCGGTTGCCTCAGCCGCGCCCCCCGCTGTCGCTGGAGGTTTCCTATCCGGGCGAGGACTCTAAGTATTACAACCTCGGTCCCCACCCGCCGCGTCTGTGGCCGGAGGATGTGGACTTGCTCCACGAGCTGTGGCTGCGCTTGAGCCGCGACGGCTTCGGCTCGCGGCTCCACCATCGCGACGTGGTCGGCGTGGCGCTGCGGCGTCTGGAGCGCGAGCTGGATAGTGAGAAGCGGGCGGAGATCCTCGCCGATTTCGAGAAGGAAGTCAGGAAGAACTGAGAAGCAGGATTCAGGAGTCAGGAGTCAGGAGGAAGACGCCGAGGGGCGTTTCTCGCGTAGTGAGCAAGTCCCCCTGTTGGTCGATGGCCTGAAACTGCTCGGTGTGGGACTGGCGGAAAGCCTCGTACGCGGGCTGCGAGGTCCAGCGGTCGATGGTGAGGTAGCGGCTCGGCGCCGCGGAATCCTGCAGCAGCTCGGTCTTGAGGAAACCGTCGCCGCTTCGGAACAACCGGACCCAGTCGCCCTCCGGTCCGTAGAGGCGTTCAAACTCCGCCTCACAGCCTTGCCGCACATGAAACTCCCAGACGACGATATGCATTCCCCACCCATCTCCCTTACCCTAAAAAACGTACTTTAGCCCGAACTGGATCTGCCGCTGCGCGCCGGTTTGGGCCTGAAAGGCGGCGCGCGAGATGCGGCTGAACGCGGCGCTGGTGATGCTGGCGGTGGGGGAGAAAAAGTTCGGGTGGTTGGTGAGGTTGAAGACCTCGGTGCGGAACTGGAAGGCGTGGCGCTCGTTGACGCGAAACTCCCGGTAGACGCCGAAATCGAAGTTCTTCAGGCGGTCGCCGCGCAGGATGTTGCGGCCGGCGCTGCCGAAGGTTCCGGAGGCGTTCTCGGCCCAGGCGGGCGTGTCACCGGGCGCGCAGTTGCGCAGCCCGCCGCTGAGCGTACGCGTGCAAGGATTGAACCAGCGGTCCGGATCCCGTCGCGCGACGCGCCAGTCGCCGATGACATTGGGCCGGTCGTTGTTGGCTCCAGTATTGCTGTTGTCGTTGGTCGATACCACGGTGAACGGGCGGCCGCCCTGGAGGGTCAAGATGCCCGTTAACTGCCAGCCGCCCGCCAGCGCCCGGGCCACCGTGTTCGAGATCGGGAAATGCCGCCCGGAGCCGAACGGCAGATCGTACACATAGCTCAAAACCCAGCGATGAGAAACGTCGAAGTCGGACAAGGCTCGCTCCGCCCGCAGGTTGCGGGCGTTTTGGGCGTTGCCGCTCGAATCGCTGCCGGTCGAGATGCCGGCATTGTCATCAATCGATTTCGACCACGTATAGGAGGAGATAAAGCTCAGGCCGCGGATGAAACGCCGCTCAACGCGAACCTGCAAGGCGTTGAAGTTGGAGTTGCCGATGGAGGAGACGAATCCGCCGGTAATGTTGCCGTAACCCGGATAGGGGCGCCGGCTGGCGACGCTTCCCGGTCCCGGCACGGCCTGGTTGATGTTCCAGGGCATGGGCAACTTGTGGCCCTGCGATCCCAGGTAGGAAGCGTCCAGCACCATATTGGACGCGATCTCGCGCTGGATTCCGAAGCTCCACTGGTTGATGTAGGCGGTCTTGAAGTCACTCTGAATGCCCGGTGGCACCACCGACGGGCGCGTGCCTTCGAAAACGTTGGCCAGGTTGGGGCGCTCCGTCGCCGGGAACGGACCGGCGGTTTCCCGGCGCCGGAACGGCGAGTTGCGCGACAGCGGCGTGATGCCGTTGCCCACGATCTGGTAGTTGTAGAAGACTCCGAAACCAGCGCGGATGACCGTACCCGTGCCGCCGAAGGGACGCCAGGCCAGGCCGACGCGGGGCGCAACATTATTCTTGTCGGTCTCCCACATCCGCCGCCCCACATCCGGCCGGCTGCGAAGCTTCAGCAATCCATCCGCGGGATCAATGTAAGCCTCGCGCCCGCCGGCCACTTTCAGGGTATTCCTCGTCGGGTCGAACGAAGCCATCTTGTCGACCTTCTCGATCGGGGGCAGGTTGTATTCATACCTCAGGCCCAGGTTTAGGGTCAGGCGGGGCGTCATTTTCCAATCATCCTGGAAGTAGTAGCCGGAGCTGAAAGTGAGCGCGTTGTGAAACGGCTCGCCCAGGTTCCGGTCGCCCTGGAAGGGCATGCCCAGCAGCATGTCGGCCACGGAGTTCCCCGTGAACCGGCCGTCAAATCGGAAGCTGCCCCGGCCGAACGACGTGAAGAAGGAGTTGAACAGGAAGCGGCGGATGTCCAGGCCCCACTTCATGGTGTGGCCGCCGCGAATCCAGGTCATGTTTTCCACGTAATGGTAGGTGTTGTCGTGGCGGCCCTGGGGCAGGTTGGTCGGGCCGCCGATGGTGATGAAGCCGGAGACGATGGTCTCGGGCGCCCCGTTGTTGAAGGGGGTCTTGCCGGCGTCGGTGAGACCGCCGATGCTCAGGCGATTCACGACGTCCAGGTTGCGATCCTCCTGCAACCGGTAGAAGCCGAAACGGGTGTAGCCAACCCGTGCCTCTATAATAAGGCGAGGGTTGAAGATGTGAGTCCACACGAGCGCGGAATGTTGGGTGCGCTGTAGCTCGTCGCAACCCCATCCCGGAACGTCGCGCGCCGAGCACAGCGGATTCGAGATCGGGTAAAACTCCTTGGAGTCGGCGAACTCGTACACGCCGAAAATATTGTCCTTATCGTTGATCTTGTGGTCGATGCGCCCGGAGAACTGGTCCAGGCGGAAGGGACCGGTGCCCGCCGAAACATAATTCTGCGCGCCGGCGCGATTGGGCTGAGGATACAGCGCCAGCAGCCCGCTGCCCTGGCGGTTCCACAGGCTCTGCGGAATCTGGTTGCCCGGGAACGGCTGGTTGTTGTTGAAGGGATTGCGGAGTGGTGTGGAAACAGCGCCGAAATCCCCGTTCCGCACGGCCAAGGAGGGGATGGTCGCGAGGCCGGCTTCCTGCTGGCCTCTGCGCTGGCCTTCGTAAGAAGAGAAGAAGAAGGTGCGGTCGTGGACCACCGGCCCGCCGATGACCCCGCCGAACTGGTTCCGGCGGAAGACGGGCTTTTGCGGGGCGAAGTAGTTCTTGGCGTCGAGCGGCGCGTTACGGTGAAACTCGAACAGCGAGCCGTGGAAGTCGTTGGTGCCCGACATGGTGGTGACGATGATCTGGCCGCCCGCCTGCCGGCCGTACTCGGCCGAGTAGGTGCCGGTCAGGACCTTGAACTCCCGCACCGCGTCGAGCACGGGGCGGTGCAGAGGCTGGTTGGTGGTCTCGTCGTTGTTGTCGATGCCGTCCTTGATGTAGTTGTTGGCGATCTCGCTGTTGCCGGCTACGTTGAAACCCCCACGGAAGCCCAGCGTCGATCCCTGGGCGGGGGCAAACACGTTGGGCGCCATTTGGGCCAGTTGCAGGTAATCGCGGCCGTTCAGCGGGAGCTGCACGATCTTCTTGTTGTCGACCACCGTGCCCAGCGCCTGGTTCTCCGACTGCGTGAGGGGCGCCTCGGCGGTCACCGACACGGTTTCGGTGAGACTGCCGACCTTGAGAATGATGTCCAGGCGGGCTTCCTGGTTGGTCTCCAGCACGATGCCTTTTCGCACCTCCCGCTTGAAGCCGGCCCCCTCTGTGGCCAGGGTGTATTCACCCGGGGCGAGCTGCGGCAGAGCGTAGTCGCCGGTGTCGGAACTCTCCACGGTGCGCGTTTCGTTGGTGCCGGTGTTGGTGACGGTGATTTTGGCGCGCGGCACGCTGGCGCCCGATTCGTCGCTCACCCGCCCGACGATGGTGGCCCGGAATCCCTGGGCCCACAAACAAAAGGCGGAGAAAACCAAAACCGCTCCGAGCAGTGCAGGACGCGTCATCTCAACCCCCCGTGCACAAGAATGTGCGTAGCTGAGTACACTATAATGCGTCTCGGGGATGCTGTCAATTTCGCAGTGAAAGATGCCGGGTGCGCCGGGGGATCCGGGCATCAGGTGGCCTGAAGAAATCGCCGGATGCCGTGGTCGTAGATCGCCCCGCCCACGAGTGCGCCGAGCAGCGGGCCGACGATGGGTACCCAGAAGACCGGCTGGCCGTGGGTGAGGCCGTTGTTCTGGAAGCCGGCGACCACAGTCAACAGTCGGGGGCCGAAGTCGCGCGCGGGGTTGATGGCGTAGCCGTGCATGCCGCCGATCGACATGCCGATGGCCACCACAATCAGGCCGATGACGAACGGGGCGAGGTTGGCCACCGGCGCCTGGTTGCGTGGATCGGTGACGGCCAGGATCAGGCCTACCAGCAGCGCCGTGCCCAGGATCTGGTCCAACAATCCCGCCGAGAGAACCTGCGGAAACGCCGGGAAGGTGGCGAATACGCCGGCGGTGTGGTCGAGCAGGGGATCGGCCTTGTGAAAGGCCGGAAGATAGTTATAATACACGAGCGCCGCCCCGGCGAAGGCCCCGGCGGTTTGCGCCAGGCTGTAAGGGACGACCTTGCGCCACGGAAAGCCTCGGAAAACGGCCAGGGCGAGGGTCACCGCGGGGTTCAGGTGGGCGCCGGAAACGCCGCCGGCGACGTAGATGCCCATGGTCACCGCCAGCCCCCAGCCGAAGGTGATGTTGGTATAGCCGCCTTTGTCCAGGAGCACGACCATGGCCACCACGCCGCAGCCGAAGGTGATCAGGACCATGGTGCCCAAGAATTCCGCGAGCAGCTCGCCAGTCAGAGTGGTTCGATTCATGCGCTCTCCTTTTGCCGCAGGCGATCGAGCGCCACGGCGCCGACAATGATGCCGCCGGTGAGGACGTCCTGCACCCAGTTGGGCACACCCTTCATGCTCAGCCCGCTGCGGATCACGGTCATCAGCAGGGCGCCGGCGAGCGAGCCGGGGACGCTGCCCTGGCCTCCGGAAAGGCTTCCGCCGCCGATGACGACCGAGGCGATGATATCCAATTCCAGGCCCTTAGCGGCGGTGGGGTCGCCCACCGTGAGCCGGCTGAACTGCATCAGGCCGGCAAAGCCGGTGAGCAGTCCGCCCAGCAGGTAGACATAGACCTTGACCCGCTCCACGCGCACGCCGCACAGCCGGGCCGTCTGCTCGTTGGAACCGATGGCGAAGGCGTGGCGGCCAAGCACGGTGCGGTTGAGCAGCAGGGCGACCATCACCGCGAGCAGCACGGCGAGCCATACGCCGCCCGCCACCAGCATCCAGCGGGGCGAAGGGAACTTGGTGAGCAGGTCGTTGAGCCAGGTGATGGGGGCGTCGATCTTCTGCTCGTGGGCGAGGCCGGTGGCCAGGCCGCGAAACACCAGCAGCGTGCCCAAGGTGATGATGAACGGCACCAGGCGCAGGCGGGTGACGAGCAGGCCGTTCAGGGCGCCGCAGGCTCCGCCCACGGCCACCCCGGCCAGGGCGGCGACCAGCGGCGGCGAGCCGGCCTCGAGCATCCGGGCGATGACGACGGTCGAGAGCGCGATC
>JACQDI010000532.1 GCA_016201195.1 Acidobacteriota bacterium
CTCGAACATCGCTTCTTCCTCGATGCGCTTGAGAAACAGCTCGGGGTAGGAGCCGTCGAACCCCTGGCCGCGCGGGATGCCCCAGCGCTTCCGCACCGCTGCTTCGGCGTTGATGTCCAGACCCTTGATGACCAGGTTGCGCATCGTGTACGGGTCGCCTTCCTGGATGCGGATCATGAGGTCCACCGATTTTTTCTTCTCATCCAGGGTGCGCTCGACGGTGGCCTTCACGTGCATGTAGCCCTCGCGCTGGTAGCGGCGCTCGATGTCGCCGATGGTCTTGTTCACCAGGGCGAAATTGGCCAGCTCGTCTTCTTCGAGCTTCACCAGGCGGGACAGGTCGGCGGTCGAAAACTTCGTGTTGCCCCGAATCTGCACCTTGCCGAAATGAAACTCGTCACCCTCTTCGACCGGCACGCTTACCACCACGCCCGTCGGCTCCTTGGATTCCTCCACCCGCAGCGGCCCAAAGCGGACCTGCAAACGCCCTTTTTCTTCAAACAGCGGCCGGATGTTCGAGTCGAGCAGTTCCTGTAGCCGCGGCTCGGTGTAAGGAACCCCCACGGCGCTCTGATAGAAGACTCTCTGTAATTCCTCGGCGCGGATGAGAGTGCTGTTCTCGAACTTCACGTAGGTCACCACCGGCGGCGCCTCCGCGGGGCGAAACGTCATTACCAGCTTGCCTCCCGGCCCCGCGAGCACCTTCCCCACGATCTCGATGTTCCGATAAGCCCGCAGAACCTCGACGATCCGCTTCACCATCGGTCCGGTGGCCGGGACCTGAGGCCCGAACAGCGGCGCCTTCTCCCTCAATACCTTCAGCAGTTCGGCGTCGGGAACATCCATCCGCTCGAAACCCACGGGATAGAGATCGACCACCTCCTGCACCTGGAAGGTGACCGCGATTTGTTCGCCTTCCGGCACGTAGCGATAGGAGATGGTTTCGAACGCGCCCGTTTCGGTCAGCCGGTCTACGGCGCGCTTCAGGTCCGCGGCGTTGACCGCCGCGCCGAGCTTCAGCCCGGTCGCCCGCACGATGGCGTCGGCGCCAAACGCCCGGTTGCCCTCCACGTGGATGCTCGCCAGGGGCCACCGATCCGGCGCCGGCGCGGTGGTCTTCGCCGCCGGCTTTGATGGAGTTTTCTTGCGAGCCGCCGGACGCTGGGCCGGCGCCGCGATGGCGACCAGCGGACAAAGCACCAGAGCGCAAAGCGAAATTGCACGCCAAGACGCTAAGGTCGCAAAGAAAACCTCCGCGGTCTTTGCGAGCTTTGCGTGTTTGCTTGAAATGAAGTTCTTAGACACAGCACTACGGTTGAGAAAGGAATCCGTGGTACCGCCCCATCCAGTAGGGTAGCAGGAATGCGGCGCCGTCGTCCTCCCCGCGCCCGCCGTTGCCGCCGTCGGGCGAGAAGACGTTGGTGTTCCAGCGATGCACCCGCCGCTCGTCGGGCGGCAGCAGCTCCCGGATCTGCGCTCGTTTGAACCGGTCGGGCTCGCTCGTCCAGGTGATGTCGGCCCGCGGTGCGTTATTCACCGTCCAGGTAATCAGGTCCATCGGATATCGGGCCAGGCTCCACACTGCATCCGCCGTATGGGCGCGCCTCCCCGTTGCCTGCTGGTAGATGAAGATCCACAGCGGATTCTTCTCCCTCTGGATGTTCTGCCACCACTGATCCAGGCCCTGCCCATAAATCCGCCGCAGGCCGGCGTCCTTTTCATAAAGGAACAGCGGGTAGAAGCTCAACATGGCCAGCTCCTCGTCCGAATAGTTGATCTCCCGTCGCAGCTCGAGGTAGCGGGCCGTGTTTCGCGCGTACCCGTGGTCGTCGATCAGCCGGCGGTATGCTTCCAGATACTTTGCCTTGCCGGTCATGTGATGCGCTACCAGGAGATGAGAGAGAATCTCCGCCGAGTTGAGCGCCACGTCGGACCCGGTCCTGGGATCGTCGAAATACTCGACTGACCATTTCCCCCAAGTGGTCGGCTTCCCTGTCACGCGGTCGACGAGGTTATAGCCGTCTTCCATGATGCGGGTCATGATGCGATCGGCGATGGCCCGCAGCCGGGGCTTCTCGTCCTCGCCCGCCACCAGGTCGTAATAGAGTGTATAGGCGAGAAAATGCCCCACGATCTCATCGGAGCTGGTGTCCGCCTTCCACTCGAACCGCCCGTCCTGAGTGTCGCGCCAGATGCCGCCGCGATGCCGAAAGTCGCCCTTGCGGATGAAGGAGCGCGCCGGAAAACCCGGCTGCCCGGTGATCTCTTCCAGGCGCATCATCGCCTCCACCGATCGCCGCGCGTTGGCGCGGGCCCTCTCCGAGCCGGTAACTGCGTAGCGAAAGCACTCCGCGCCCGCGTAGATCGCCGTCCACAGGCCGTCGTTGTCGCTGGGGATCATCCGGTTGCTGGCGAGGTCGCCCGGCGTGGTCAGCTCGGAATCGGCCACCAGGCCGTAGCGGTTGTGCCGCAGGTCGATCCGCTTCTCAAACTCCTCCGCCTTGGCCTCCAGCGTCATGGGACGGAATTCGATGCGGCTCCACGCGGTGTCGGTGCGGATCCACACCCGGTCCGGCCGCTCCACCACCAGCTCGCGCACCTCGCCCTCCGGCAGGTACCGCCGCCCGGCGAAATACTCCCATCCGCGCTCCTCGGTAAAGCGCGCCACCGCCGCCGAGCCCGCCACCCACACCGCCCCGTCTTCACTCTGGTGAACGGCTCGGATGGTGCGAATCGGGCAGCGCGGCGGAACGGGAACTGCCTTGTGGGGCGACCCTCCAGCTTGCCCGTCCTTCTGCGTATGAAACGTGACGATCTTCTGCGGGTAATACGCCTGGCCATACAACCACAGCGGAACCAGCAGAATCGTCGCCGCCAATCGAGGAGTCACTGCCGATAGTGTAGAATATTTGTAGCTGCTATGGCGCTCCGCTGTTGCCTCTGGATGCTGCTGCTCGCCCCGCTCAACCCGCAACAGCGGCAGCTCAACCTGGACTCGTTCGACAAGGTGTGGTCCACCATCCGCGACCAGCACTGGGATCCCAAGCTGGGCGGTCTCGACTGGACCGCGGTGCGCGACGAGCTGCGGCCGAAGATGGAACAGGCCGACACCATGCCCCAAGCGCGCGCGGTCCTCGAGGAGATGATCGGCCGCTTGCGCCAGACGCACTTCTCGATCGTTCCCGGCGATCTCTACAAGGATCTCGACGGCA
>JACQDI010000023.1 GCA_016201195.1 Acidobacteriota bacterium
CGCTACTACGCACCCTACATCCAGGACGATTGGAAGGTGTCCCGGAAGCTGACGCTCAACCTCGGGCTGCGCCTCGACTTCAACACGCCGCCCTTCGAACGTCACGACCGGCTCAACCGCTCCTTCGATCCCACCGCTGTTAATCCGGTGGACAAGCTGATCGAGCGGGCCAAGTTTCCGGGCTTTCCCACTGTGCGAGGCGCTCAGCTTTTCGCCGGAGTGGGCGGCCTGCCGCGCCGCGAGGCGAATCTGGACATCACGGCAATCCAGCCGCGCGCCGGCTTCGCCTACCAGATGACTCAGAAGCTGGTCTGGCGCGGCGGCATCGGGCGATACTACATGAACCCGAACAACGATTACCTGCGGTTCAACGGCTTCGACAATAGCACGCCGCTGATCAACTCCCTCGATGGTGGCCGCACGCCGCGAACATTGTCCGGCGGCGCGCCTCTCCTGAATAATCCGTTCCCGGAAGGGGTGAAGGTGCCCCCGGGGAGCTCCCTCGGCCCTCTGACCTTCCTCGGCCAGGGACCGAACTTCTTCGATCCGACCTTCAAGATCCCCTACGTGCACCAGTTCTCCTTCGGTTTCCAGTACGAGCTGCCGTTCCATTCGGCGATTGAAGTCACCTATGCCAGCAACCGGGCCTACAAGCTGGAAACCAACATCCAGTACAACGAGCCCGACCTTACGTTCCGGCAGAGGTGCAATCCGCTCGAAGGAGGCGACCCGGCCTTCTGCGACGCCCTGCTGCCCAACCCGTTCTTCGGCCTGGAGCCGTTCGCCGGCACGGGGCTGGGCACGGACCCAACCGTCTCCCGGAATTCGCTGAACCGGCCCTTCCCTGCCTTCAGCGCCTTTCGGCAACGCGGGCGCAACGACGGGAAAGCCTGGTACAACAGCATGCAGGTCACTTACCAGCTCCGTGGCCGCGCCGGGCTGAATCTGAACGTTGCCTACACGCTCTCCAAGCTCATCGAGCAGGGCCGCAACTTCACCGACGGCAGTGGCGACGACTCCTTCCGCGACACCCAGCGGATGATCATCCAGCGCGGCGTCTACCAGTACGACCGCCCGCACGTAGTCAAGATCGGCAGCGTCTGGGAGATGCCCCTCGGCAAAGGCAAGCGATACTTGAATACTTCCCACGCCTTCTGGAGCCGCGTCGCCTCGGGCTGGCAGCACACCATGATCTTTACCTACAGCTCAGGCCGTCCCTGGGACCTGCCGAGCGGAGTCCGCTACTTGCGGGAGGCGAAGCTGGACAACGTTGACTGGTCGGCTTCGCAGATCCGCGACGTGCGGCCCTGTGTGGCCCGGTATAATTCCGACAACAGCATCACGCCGCAGGCCTACTCGATTGCGTACGGGTGCGGCACAGACCTCTCCACCTACAACTTCCTGATCCTGCCGCGCTACGCGCCGCGCGAAACGCCGTTCCGCGACGGGCGCCTCCGGCTCCATTCGGCGCCGCAGTTCGACATGTCGGTGAGCAAGACCACCCAGATCACCGAGAAGTGGAGCGTGCAGTTCCGCGCCGAAGCGTTCAACATCATGAACACGTTCTACTTCCCACTGCAGCAGTTCGACAACAACCCGGACAACTCCACCTTCGGCAGCATCATCAAGGGCACGGTGGCCCAAGGCAATGCCAACTTCCCACGGCAGATTCAGTTCGGGGTGAAGATAGTTTTCTGAGCCGCGACCCTAAGGGAGCGGTTTACCTAAAGGGAGGAAAGTCATGACTCGCAAGTTACATGCGCTCTGTTTCCTGGCTGCGGCTTCCGTCTACGGCCAAACCCTCAACACCGGCACATTCATCGGAACGGTGAAGGACGCAAGCGGCGCCACGGTGCCGGACGCCTCCGTGCGCGTGGCTCGCGAAGGCACGGTGTTCCAGCGTGACGCCTCCACTGACGCCGAGGGCAGCTACAGGCTCCTGGAAATTCCCGCCGGCGAATACCACCTCGAGTTCGAGAAAGCGGGATTCCGCAAGGTGGTGCGCGCCGGCATCCTGCTCAGCGCCGGCCAGTCCTTGCGTGTCGACGTCGAGATGCCGGTTGGCTCGGTAAGCGAAACCGTGCAGGTGGAAGCCAAGGTCACGCAGGTCGACACGAGCTCCGCCAACGTGGGCGCTACCGTCTTCGGCTCCCAGGTGCAGGAATTGGCGCTCACCACCCGCAGCTTTACCCAACTGGTCACGCTGCAGCCGGGCGTGAATTCCAGCCAGGCGCAGCAGCCCGGCTTCGGCTCCAACACCAGCGTGCCGTTTTCTTTCAACGGCGGCCAGACCAGCGCCAACAACTGGCTGCTGGATGGCGGCCGCAATATCGATACCTACAACGGCAACAACCTCACCATGGTGAACCTGGACGCGATCGCCGAAGTCCGTATCGAGCGTAACGCCTACTCCTCCGAGTACGGCCGCAATTCCGGCGCGCAAGTAAACGTCATTACACGCTCGGGAACGAACGCCTTCCACGGCACGCTGTTCGAATTCTTCCGCAACGACCATCTCGACGCCCGCAACTTCTTCGCCGCCGCCAAGCCCAAGAATCGCTACAACAACTTTGGCGGGACCGTCGGCGGCCCGATCAAGCGGGACAAGCTCTTCTTCTTCCTGTCGAACGAGTACAGACGCATCTGGCAAACCACCGGCACGCGCACAGCCATCGTTCCCACCGCCGCTCAGCTCGGCGGCGATTTCAGCGGCGTTCGCACCATCCTCGATCCCGATACCGGCCAGCCCTTCCCCGGCAACCGCATTCCTGCGGCGCGCCTGGACCCCAATGCCCTGGTTCTGATCAAGAACTACTACGCGCAGCCGACCCCGGGTTTCCAGCAAGGCGCTCTGAATTCTTCCAGCTCCGCTCCCGACGGCACCAAGTACCGCTCTGTGCTCGGCCGCCTGGACTACAACATCTCACCCACTCTCACCTTGTTTGGACGGTACAACATCGACAGCACGCAACTGGAAAGCCCCTACGGCCTGTTCGCCTCCAACCCGATGCCGACTACCGCCGCATCGCACCAGGCGCACATCATGTACACGGCGAATGGCTCGGCGAACTGGACCATCCGGCCCGATTTGCTGAACCAGTTCACCACGGCCTGGTACCACGGCTCGATGGGCATCACCACGCTGCCGTTCGCTTCGCGCACGCGCGTGCCGGGATTCAACGTGCCGCGCGTCTTCGACACCGCGACGGATTCCGGCGGCCTGATCCCTTCCATCAGCATGTCCCAGAGTTACGCCGGCATCCAGATTTCATGGCCGCAGAACATCTCGCACTACAGCTTCGAGCTGATCGACAACGTGAGCTACATCAAAGGCCGCCACACCTTCAAATTCGGCGGCGCCGTCGACAAGGAAAACAAGACTCAGAACAACAGCAATCCCAACAACAACGGCACCTTCACGTTCAATGGCTCCGTCACCAACGATTCGCTGGCCGACATGCTGCTGGGCAAGGCCTTCCAATACACCGAGAACTCCGCGCACGTGCTGGGCAGCCTGCGTTTCACCGATTTCGCCCTGTACGTCCAGGACCAGTTCCGAGTGCACCCGCGCCTCACCCTGACTTACGGCATGCGCTGGGAGTATTTCGAGCCGGAGCACGATGACGCCGGCATCACTTCATTCTTCAGCCCGCGTCGCTTCGATTTCAGCAAAGTCCCAACGGTCATGCCCAATGGCCAGATCGTTACCGGCACGGAGAACTTCGGCAACGGGATCGTGGTGGCGGCTAAAGACGCGCCATTCGGCTACGCCCTGACCAACTCCGTGAAGGATACCTTCGCCCCGCGCGCAGGTTTCTCCTACGCGCTGACGCGCGACAACCTGACCGTCCTGCGCGGCGGTTATGGAATGTTCCACGACCGCTGGTCGCAGTTTGCCTCGGCGGCACGCAACAACTACCCCTTCAACCAGAGTCTCTCCATCTTCAACACCAACTTCAGCAATCCGGCCCAGGGGACCAAGCGCATCTTCCCCATCGGCCTGACCAGCTTCAATTCGCCGTGGGAGATACCCTACCTGCAAAAGTGGTCGCTGGGCGTGCAGCGGCAGTTGCCCGCCGAGATGTTGCTGGAGGTGAGTTACGTTGGCTCGAAGGGCACGCACCTGCTTCGGACGCGCGACATCAACCAGCCCGTTGCCAGCGCCGTCGTCGCCAGCGGCCAGGTCAGCCCCAACGCCGTGCGGCCGTATCTGGGTCTGGCTTCCGTGAACACCTACGAAACCACCGCCAACTCGATCTATCATTCGCTGCAAGTGTCCGCGGTGCGGCGCTTCTCCGGCGGCTTCTCCTTGCAGGGATCCTACACCTTCAGCAAGATCATCGACAATACCGCCGCGCCGATAAATTCCTATGCTGCTGACCGCCTGGAGCGCAGCATGTCCGGCTTCGACCGCACCCATATCTTCGTAGGGAGCTACGTCTGGGAGTTGCCCCTGGCTCGCAAGGCGCAGGGCTGGCAGCGCAAGGCGCTTCACGGCTGGCAGATATCGGGCATCACCAATTTCCAATCCGGCAACCCGATTACCCCCGGGGTCTCGGGCGATCGCGCCGGAACGGGCGGAGGCGGCCAGCGCCCCAACTTGATCGGTGCGGTCACCCGTATCATGACGCTTGCGCGGTGGTTTAATACCGATGCCTTCGCTCTCCCCGCACTGGGCACGTTCGGCAACGCGGGGCGGGCGCTGGTGCGTGGTCCGGGCATCAACGATTGGGACGTCAGCTTCAGCAAGCGGACGGAGCTGAAGGAGAACGTGTCGCTGCAATTCCGCGCGGAGTTCTTCAACCTCTTCAATCACGCCCAGTTCAGCGGTGTGGGCGCGACGGTGGGTTCGGCCACCTTCGGCCAGGTGGTGAGCGCGCGCGACCCCCGTATCACTCAGCTTGGCATGCGGCTATTGTTCTAATATGGGGCGACCCTCAGGCCTGGCCCGGGGGCCGCAGAGCGGACAGGAGGAGAGGCAATTGCGGTTACTGCTTCCGGTGGATCACGAAAGCGTCCAGTAGTGGACGCTGCGCGCCCTGTGCGATTTCGAGCGTGCGGCCTTGGATCGGCGGCATGCGTAACATCCTCGAGATTTTTTCCACTTCCGGCCGCAGCTCGTTGTGAATGAAGTAGCCCCCGGGGCGGATCATGGAATGAATATTGGTTAGAGCGAGCGCCAGCTCGGCCGGCCTGAAATAAAGCAGCACGTTGGTGGTAACCACGAGATCAAAACCGGGCGGGGGATCGTAGCGGTCGGTGAGAATGTTCAGCCGCTCCGCCCGTATGCCCGCCGCTAATTCCTTTCGGACCTGGATCGTTTTGCCCCACGGCCGGCCGGCAACATCCCCAAGGTTCCGGCCGGCTTGCTCGAAATATTCGCGGTATTCCGGATCCCCGCCGTTGAGGGGCGCCTGCAGCGCCGGCACTTTTTGGCGTGGAAATTCTTCGATGAAGTGAACCACCTGCGAGCTGATATCTACACACCGGATCGAAAGCCGCTCCGCATCGGCGAGCTTCCACCGTAACAGACTGTCGGCAGTCAGGTAGGGCTGGTAGCTCTGCGGAGGAAACTCATCGCGAAGGCCTGTTCGCGGCGCGAAATCGAGTCCGGGGCCGACGATCAGCACGCGTTCCAGGCGCGGGGCCGGATCGAGCCGCCGAATAACAGCCAGGGCCGTCGAGACGGCGTAGTTGGCCTCCACCTGGGTATCCAGGCTGTGGCCGCGATGCTGGTAGACGGCCGCATCGCCGGCAACGAACTCCTTCTGGTACAGGAAGCGCATGGCGCCGGTGTAGGCAGCGCCGAGAGCGCCAGACGAACGCCGCTCGACCCTGAGATGAAACTTCCAATAGGAGAGGCGCTGGTCCCCAGTTGGGCGCCGCAGAGCGTCTAGGAAATCCTCCATGCGAGCGCGCACATCCGGTGGCGGCGCGGCCTGGATCGCCCCGGCGCCTTTTTCCAGGTACCGGGCGCGGTTCTCCCGAGAGAGACTCTCCACGAACTGCCGGGCGCTGATCGCGGGCTCAATCCTGGGCCGCTTGGTGAAGACGCCGGATTGAAGGATGAAGTACACGAGGTGTTCCTCTTCGCCCAGCCGCTCGCGCTCCGTCGTGTCGCGATTGATACTCTGGCGCAGGCCGTCAAACGCCGCGACATCTGCCGCGTTGACATAGGGCCGGAGATCCGCCGGGAAGTCTGCGAACTGAATCGGGCGCTTCGACAGTAAGGCAGCAGCCGCCAGCAGGATGGAGACAACTGGCTTCATCTTCGGTCATTGTAGCCCCTGGGGCTGAAGAACTTCCCAGATACAGAGGTTTGCTGGCTGTCAGTTTTGCACGCCGGGAAGCTGCACGGTGAAGGTGCTGCCGTGGCCGAGCTTGCTGTCCACCTGGATAGAGCCGCCGTGGGCGTCCACGATCCACTTGGAGATGCTCAGCCCCAGCCCGGAGCCCGGGACCTGGTGAGAGCGCGAGCGGTCCGTGCGGAAGAAGCGGTCGAAAATGTGCGGCAGATCCTGCTCGGCGATCCCGCAGCCAGTGTCCTCGATCTTGAGCACCGGCCCGCCGCCGTCTTTCTCGAGCGTCATGCGCACCGTTTGGCCCGGTGAGCTGTGCTTGATGGCGTTGTCGAGCAGGTTCAGCAGCAACTGGCTCAGGCGCAGCGAATCGCCGGTCACCTTGACCCCGGGCTCGATCGACGCCTCCAGCTTCACCTCTTGATCCTCGGCCAGCACCTGGACGGTTTCCACGATGCTGCCGGCCAGGTCCGACAGGGGCACCGTTTCGCGCCGCAGCTCGAGCGCTCCCGCCTCGCCCTGGGCCACCATCAGCAGGTCGTTGACAATGGCGGTGATGCGGTTGATCTCCTCGAGTTGGGAGCGCAGCACACGCCGCAGCTCCTCCGCCGAGATGTTCTTCATCAGGGCCAGCTCCGCCTCGCCGCGCATGGCGGTCAGCGGGGTGCGCAGCTCGTGGGCGGCGTCGAAGGAGAAGTTACGGGCCTGCTCGAAACCGGCCTGGAGCCGCTCCAGCATCTCGTTGAACGTGGTGGCCAGCGTATCCAGCTCGTCGCGCACGCCGCACACGGGGATGCGCTGGTTCAAACCCTGGGCTGAGATCTGCCGGGCCGCCTGGGTGATCTCGGTCACCGGTTGCAGCGACCCGCGCGCCAGCAGCCAGCCGCCCAGCGCAGCCATGGCGATCATCAGCGGCCCGCCCGCCAGTAGGAAGAAGCGCAGGTTCTCGAACGCCTCGTCGATCGCGCTCAGTGAGTAACCGATGTTCACGTAGTATTCCTGGCCGAGGTCGTCGTGCAGCGGCAGAATCGCCATGCGGAAGCGCTCGTTTTCCGCGCTGAAGTTGGTGAAGATGGGGTTGTCGGCGGAGAGTTTGCGGGAAGCAGCCAGGGCCGGGTGCGGGCCCTTCTTCGGGGTCCGGAATCGCGGCGAGGGTTTGAGGATTTTGCCCTTCTGGTCGGTGATCTCGGAGTGGAAGTAGGCCGTGCGCAACTCCTGCGACATCACCTCTTCAATCGCCTGGCGCAGCATCGGCTTGCCCTCCACGATCACCAGCTCGGGCAGCAGCAGCTTGGCGCGGTGGATCAACTCCTGGTCGACGTGCCGGGCCGTCAGGTTGCGCAACCCGTAGTAGAGCCCCGTGCCGAAGGCGGCGAACAGCAAGGCGAACGCCACCGTGTGCTGCACCGTAATGCGGAAACGGACCGTCCTATGAAACCTGGTCATGTTCGCTCTCGGTGGCCGAGATGCGGTAGCCCACGCCGCGCACGCTGTGTATCAGCCTGCGCCCGAAATTGCGGTCCACCTTGTTGCGCAGGTGGTTGATGTACACGTCGATGACGTTGGTGAAGCTGTCAAAGCTCGAATCCCAGACGTGCTCGGCGATCATCCCCCGGGTCACGGCGTGGTTGGCGTTGCGCATCAGGTATTCGAGCAGGCTGTACTCTTTGTTGGATAGCTCGATGGGCTTGCCGGCGCGGGTCACCCGGCGCCGTGCCGAATCGAGCACCAGGTCGTCCACCCGCAGCTCGGTCGATCCTTCGCGGACGCCGCGCCGCATCAGCGCCCGCACCCGGGCGGTCAGCTCGGCCAGGGCGAAAGGCTTCACCAGGTAGTCGTCGGCCCCCAGGTCCAGGCCCCGCACCCGGTCCTCGACCGTGCCCCGCGCCGTCAGCACCAGCACCGGCAGCCCCGGCTTGCGCGCCCGCAGGCGGCGCAGCAACTGGAACCCGTCCATCTTGGGAAGCATGATGTCGAGAATGATCAGGTCGTAATCGGTGGACTCAGCCAGGTAGCAGCCCTCTTCGCCGTCGTGGCTGACATCGACGGCGTAGGAGTGTTCTTCAAGAGCGCTGCGGATGAAGCTCGCGACCTTTAATTCGTCTTCCACCAGGAGTATCCGCACAAGTCTATCCCTGGGGACGGGCAAAGCCCCACTGCTCCTATTCTAACGCCACTCTTCTCTGTGCTGGGATCAGGAAACGCCGCGGGGGAACTACGAATTAGGTGGGATCGCGGTCCCCCCCTTGCGGCAAACAGGGTCACTGGGACCGAGGTTACTTCTTCTCTTCGGCGTCCTTCTTCTTCTTCTTCGCCTTCTTCTTTGCTTCCTTCTTCTCTTCAGCCTTCTTCTCCTGGGCGTTGGCAATC
>JACQDI010000445.1 GCA_016201195.1 Acidobacteriota bacterium
CATAGGCAGCAGGCAACTGTGGCCCTCGGCCATGATTACCCCGTACTGATGGATGGGATAGGAGGGGCTGGGGGCGACCACCGCGTCGCCCGGGCCGATCACAGCAAACAGCAGGTGCGCCAGGGCGTCTTTGGCTCCCATCGTGACGATGGTTTCGGTGTCGGGGTCCAGGTCCACGTCGTAGTTGGCTTTGTAGCGCTTGGCGATCTCTTCCCGCAAGCGCGGGATGCCGCGCGAGACCGAGTAGCGGTGGTTGCGCGGGTTGCGCGAGGCTTCGATGAGCTTGTTCACCACCACGCGGGGCGTGGCGCCGTCGGGATTGCCCATCCCCAGGTCGATGACGTCGAGTTGCGCCGCCCGCGCCCGGGCCCGCATCTCGTTGATCACGGCAAACACGTAGGGCGGCAGCTTGGCAATGCGGTAGAACGGTTCCTGGTCTTGAAGTCCCATCTTGCTCATTGTAGGGGCAGGCGTTCCGGTCTGTCCAATTCCGGTAGTGTCTGAAAAGCAGACACTACCCCAATTCTCCCCCGGTCGGGCACTCCGCTACAATGGTTTTGACTTACGCGGCCGGCAGAGGCCGGGGAGCAGGATGACCCAGCCCTGGAAACAGTGGGAAGGTCAAGTCGTTGATGGAGCATTCCTCCTGCGCCAGTACCTGGGTGGCAGCGAAAACAGCGCTGTGTTCCTCACGGAGTACGCTGAGCCGGAACCCCGGAGGGCGGCAATCAAACTTGTACTGGCGGAGCCAGGGCGCGCGGAAATCCAGCTTTCGAGGTGGGAGGTGGCGGCGAACCTGTCCCATCCCCACTTGATCCGCCTCCTCCGGACAGGACGTTGCCAGGTGAGCGACACGGCGCTGCTCTACGTGCTTATGGAGTATGCAGAGGAGAACCTATCGCAGGTTCTTCCACACCGGCCCCTCACGGCAGTGGAAGCCCGCGAGATGCTCGAGCCGACTCTAAACGCACTTGCGTATCTTCACGGGCAAGGCCTCGTGCATGCTCACCTGAAACCCGCAAATATCCTGGCCGTGGAGGATCACCTGAAAATCTCCAGCGACGGGATCCACCTGAGCGGAGAATCCGGTGGCGGTTCAGCGAAGCCGGGCGTCTACGACCCGCCCGAGATCGCGACCGGAGGGGTCTCGCAGGCTGGGGATGTTTGGTCGCTTGGTCTGACGCTGGTCGAGGCCCTGACGCAACGCCTGCCTGTTTGGAGTGGGATGGACCAGCGGGAGCTGGTCCTGCCGGAGACCATCCCGGCTCCGTTTCCTGACATCGCGCGTCACTGCCTGCGAAGGGACCCGCGGAGCCGATGGACAGTTGCTGACATTGCCGCTCGGCTGCAGCCGGCCGCCCCTGCAACTCCAGGACCGGTGGCTGTCCGACAGCAGAAGGCGTCTCCGAACTGGCGCTACATCGTGCCGGCGACCGCACTCGGCCTTGCCGTGTTGGGTATCCTGGTAGGCCCCAGACTGCTAAACCGCCGCCGGGAGGCTCCTTTAGCCCCCTCCATACAATCCGAACAGGATCGTTCCGAAAAGCAGGCAAAGGTTTCCGGCGGTCGCTCTATCCCCGGGGAAGTTGTTCATCAAGTGCTGCCCACGGTCCCCCGGCAGGCGAGCAATACCATTCGAGGCACGGTGAAGGTTCGCGTGAGAGTCCGCGTTGATCCGTCAGGCGCCGTGGTGGGTGCGAAGCTCGATTCGCCAGGGCCGAGCAAGTACTTTGCCGGGTTGGCCGTCGAAGCCGCACGGCGCTGGGAATTTGCGCCGCCGAAGATGGACGATCGGGCTGTTTCGAGCGAATGGGTCTTGCGGTTTGAGTTTGTGAGAACCGGAACCAGGGTCGTTCCGGTGCGAGCCTCTCCGTGAAATATTGGCAAGCCTGGGGAAGCATGTAACCCTGAGTTGGGCTCACCCCCCTGTGGCTTGCGCTCCCCCACTTCTGCTATCCTAAAACCCCGCAAGACATCACTCTAACAAAAGGAGAAATCCCGTGAGAGTTGGCGTGTTCACCGCTTTGCTGGCCAAGCTGAGCCTCGACCAGGTCATCGAAAAACTCAAGTCCCTCGGCATTTCCACCGTCGAGCTGGGCACCGGCAACTATCCCGGCGACCCCCACTGCAAGCTCGGCATGCTGAAGAACAAGACGCAGTTGAAGGAGTTCAAGGCGAAACTGGCCGATAACGGCTTTTCGATCAGCGCCCTGAGCTGCCACGGCAATCCTCTGCATCCGAATAAGACCATCGCCAAATCCTCCCAGGACATCAGCAAGCAGACCATCCTGCTTGCGGAAAAGCTGGGCGTGCCGGTGGTGATCGATTTTTCGGGGTGCCCCGGCGACAGCGACAACGCCCGGAACCCCAACTGGGTCACCTGCCCCTGGCCGCCCGACTACCTGGACGTGCTCGCCTGGCAGTGGGAGAAAAAGGTGATCCCTTATTGGACCCAGCGGGCCAAGTTCGCCGCCGACCACGGTGTGAAGATCGCCATCGAGATGCACCCCGGCTTCGTGGTCTATAGCCCGGAGACGATGCTGAAGCTGCGCGAGGCGGCCGGCCCGGCGATCGGCTGCAACTACGACCCCAGCCACATGTTCTGGCAGGGCATCGACCCCATCGCCGCCATCCGCGTGTTGAAGGACTCGATCTTCCACGTCCACGCCAAGGACACCCAGATCTACGAGCGCAATCTCCCCAAGACCGGCGTGCTCGACGTAAAGCCCTACAGCGACGAAGCCAACCGGGGCTGGATCTTCCGCACCGTCGGCTACGGTCACGGCGCCGAGTGGTGGAACGAGTTTGTCTCCACCCTGCGCATGTTCGGCTACGACTACGTACTGTCCATCGAGCACGAGGACAGCCTCATGTCGGTCGAAGAAGGCCTCACCAAGGCTATCGGCTTCCTGGACAGGGTCGTGCTGAAAGAGAAGCCTGCCGAGATGTGGTGGGCGTAGCATTCAACAAGCATTGTTTCCGAGCCGGGTCGCCCTCGGGGCCCGTTAGGAGAGTGGTTTCCTCGATGCCTGATGCATTCTGATGCCGATTTTGATGCTATACTGTATCAGATGAAAACGCCACGAAAGCGGCGCCCCGAAACCCGCCGCACCACCCTCACCATCCCTGAAGCTCTGCTCCGTCAGGCGGAACAACTGGCCCGCAAGCGGCATCAGACCCTGAGCGCCGTCGTGGCTGATCTGGTCGAGGGTGCCCTGCGCAACGGCGACCAAGCGGCTCAGGCCGCCCGACGAAGGGCGGCGATTCTCAACTTGTGGACGAAGGCCTACGCGCCTTTAACCGAGGAAGAGATGCTGCTGGTGGACGGCGTCGTCCTGGAAGACCGGCGCCCCGCGTCGAGATGATCGACCCCGCCTCCGGCCCATTCCTGTTCGACACCAGTGCCGACAGTTATCTGGAACGGAGCCCGCAGCCAGCTCAGCGCGAATGGTTCCACACGTACTGTTCGCTGTTTCCTGTTTGTGTGTCGGCTCTCACGGTTGTGGAGCGGGTGCGAGGGTATGCTGTCTTGCTGGAGCGGCGGGAATCGCTCCGTCGAGTGGTGATTGAGGCAGCCAGGAGCGCCTACCTATACGCGGTGGAAACGGAAGCGATCCGCGTTCTGCCCCTGGCTGCGCCGGGTGCGCTGATCGCCGCCGAGTTGATGGCGGCCTGCCCGACTCCGCCCAGCCCGGCCCGCCGGCGCCATAGAATGCTGGAATCCCGCCAGGACAGGCTCAGCCGCTGGCGATTTGACATCCTGATCGCCGCGACCGCCTTAGTCGAAGACCTGACGCTCCTCCACAACAACCCGGCGGACTTTGAGTTTCTTCGCGGCATAATCGAGCGCAGGCCCGAGCGATTTCCCGGAGTCGGTCCCCTCCATCTGATCTCGGTCCAGCGCCTGGCCGCGTGACAATAGGCGACACTTTTTTGGCTCGGTCGAGCCCGGAAGCGGCCCCTCATCCATAACAATGCTTTTTCCCGAATGATTGTAGAATGAAGGTTCGCAGGCAATCATGGACAACAAGCGGCAATGCCCCACGTGCGGCCGGCAATTTGATGAGCAATACCAGTTCTGCCCGTTTGACGCGACCGCTCTTACCCGCAAGTGCCCCACCTGCGGGAAGTCCTGGGACAGCACGTTTCAGTTTTGCCCGTTGGACTCGTCGCCGCTCACAACCCCGGTAGCAGTGCCGTCGCCGCCACCGTCGCTGGCGCCGCCTCGAGTTGAGCCGCCCGTCGAGGCCGTGCCTCCTCCGCCACCGCCTCCGCCCGTTGCGACGGCTGCTCCGGCTGCACCGCCCCGGCCCGCTCCCGTCCCCACTCCGGCGACCTTCACCTTCACCGAGCAGGTCGCCCCGGCGGGTTGGAAAGCCACCCTGTTCCGGCCGATGAACATGCTGTTCGCGATCGGCGTGGCGGTAGTGGCCTTTGCCGTGTGGTATCTGAACGTGCGCACCAGCGGTCCCGACCTGCCGACCCCGGGGATCAGCTACTCTCTGCTTGAGAACGAGGGCAAGACCAAGGGGGTTCCGGTCGCCATCAAGATCAACCAACTTACGGTATTCATGATCGACGACCCCCTGGACGGAGGCGACGCCCAGCGGGCCAAGCAGATCGTGGCGACGCTGGAACAAACCATCAAGCCGCTGAAAATCGGATCCGAAGTGCGTTTCGCGGTGGAACAGGTCGGCGGCCGCCCGGCCCTGCTCGAGGTTACCGAGAGCGGCCCCCAACCCAAAACTCTGGCCACGGTCACCGAAGGCGATGTGACCCTGGCCGGCGAGACCGACGCCATGCGCCTGGCCGGCCAGTGGGCCGAGCGGCTCACCGACGCGGTCAAGATCTTCGTCTTCGGCGAAGCTCCCAAGTTTTCGACCGGCACCGACTTCGGCGACTCGCTGCTTGCCATGTACAAGGCCGGCGTCGGCCCGCAAAACAAGGTGAGCAAGAAATCCCTGGACGAGGCTTTCCAGAAGCTGCCCGCCGCGCAGCGCCGGGCCCTCGAAAGTCCACCCTTGGCCCGCCGCCGATAGCCCGGACGCGGCGTGCGCGGGGACCTGTGGGTCTGGCGGCGAACCAGCGCAGGCCCCGCCAAAGGGCAAGCGTCGCCCTGCGATGCAATGGTATTCTTGGAAAGCAACTACCATTCATTCAGGAGAAAAGAGAATGCTTGGAGACATGATCGGTGAACTGCGCGGCAAGAGAACGGGACGGAGGGTATTGGCGCCCGAGGGCGCCGGACTCAAGGTAGAGGTTTCGTTCGAGGGGAGCGGCAAGATTCTGGGGATCGACGTGAACGAGATCGGCACCTACTGGTCGGCGACGCGGCCGGACGGGACCCTCTACGGCGAGGGCCACGGCGTCATCGTCAGCCACACGGGAGATCTCGCCAACTGGATCGGCGCTGGGGTGGGCACGTTCAAGGAAGGCGGCGCGGTAGGCTATCGAGGGGCGATCTACTACCAGACCGCGTCGCCAAAGCTGGCGCGGCTGAACAGCGTGTCTGTAGTATATGAGTTCGAGGTAGACCCGCAGGGGAACACTCACTCCAAGGAATGGGAGTGGAAGTAGAAGCTCACACTCTCTGGCAGCGGGGGCAGAAGTGAGTGCCCCGCGAGGCGACCAGGATGCGCCGGATGGCCGCTCCACAAGCCGGACAGGGGCAGCCCGTGCGGCGGTAGACGTTGTGGCGTAACTGGAAGCTGCCGCGCCGGCCGTCGGAGGCGACATAGTCGGAGACCGACGAGCCACCGTGCTCGATCGCTTCCGTCAGCACCCGAACAATCGCCCGATGCAAAGCGGCGGCTCGGCGGGGTCGCAAGCGGTGGGACTGTGCCCGGGGATGGATGCGGGCGCGAAACAGCGCCTCGTCCACGTAGATGTTGCCGAGGCCGCGCAGGAACGATTGGTTGAGCAGCAGCGGCTTGACCATCGAGCGCCGCGAGCGGAAGCGGCGAACGAATTCCTCTTCGCTGATCTCGAGTGGCTCGGGCCCGAGGCGCTCGAGGCGCGCGGGCAGCCGCTCAGCCCACTCCAGCCTCCCGAACTGGCGGATATCGTTGTAGAGCAGGGTGATCCCGCCCTCGATTCCCAGCAACGCGTGGGTGTGGCGCCCGGGATCGCCGTCCCAGCGAAGCTGGCCGGTCATGCCCAGGTGCACGACCAGGTGGGCGGTCGAGCGCCCGCGGCGCAGGTCGAGCAGGATGTGCTTGCCCCAGCGCCGCACGCCGATCACCCGGTGGCCCGCTGCCCGGTTGACCTCCCCCACCACAACCCGCGGCTGCCGCAACTCGATCCACTCGATGCGACGGCCCAGCAGCAGCGGCGCTACGCCGCGCACGATGGTTTCGACTTCGGGGAGCTCCGGCATACGGCTGCGCCGATTTGAGAATTTGAGGATTTGAGAATTTGAGAAATGAAGAACTCCACCCGCCGAGCCCTTTTCGTTCCTCAAATCCTCAAATTCTCAAATCCTCAAATCCGCCGAAGGCGGCCGTCAGGCGGCGGGGTTTTGAATCTGCGCGATCATCACCCGCTTCTGGAACTGCTCCAGCATGCTCTCATCCAGCCGGATCTCGGTGGGACGCTTGACCAGCGTGGTCATGCGGTCGATTTTGTCCTGGAGCTTGAGCAGCGCGTAAAACAGATTCTCGGGCCGCGGCGGGCACCCGGTCACGTATACATCCACAGGCACGATGCGGTCCACGCCTTGCAAGACCGCATAAGTATTGAAAGGGCCACCCACGCTCGAGCAGGCGCCAATCGAGAGGCACCACTTGGGATCGGGCATCTGGTCCCAGATGCGCTTCAG
>JACQDI010000446.1 GCA_016201195.1 Acidobacteriota bacterium
GATCCGCCTGACCATGCACTCGGCAGCCTATCAGCGCGATTCAGAAACCAAACCGTCCAACGAGAAGGACGAGAAGTACTACTCGCACTACATCATCAAGCGGCTGCCGGCCGAGGTGCTCCTGGACGCAGTCTCGCAGGTCACTCGTGTTCCCACCCGCTTTGAAGGGTATCCGGCGGGCACCCGTGCCCTGCAACTGCCCGATTCCCAGGTGAACTCGTATTTCCTCACCGTCTTCGGGCGTCCGCCGCGCGTCAACAGCGATTCCGCCGAGCGCCAGCACGAGCCGACCATCACCCAGGCGCTGCACGTGATCAACGGCGAGACGCTGAACCAGATGCTCGAAGCCAAGGACGGAGCGATCGACATGTTCCTCAAGCTCGGGTTGTCGGACTCCAAGGTGGTCGAGCATCTCTATATGTCGGCCTTCAGCCGCCCGCCGGCCGACCAGGAGCGGTCAGAGATCCTCGCCGCGCTGGATGGGGCGAAGAAAGCCGCGGCGGCGGATCCGCTGGAGAAAGAACCGCGACGCAAGCCCATCGAGGATCTCCTGTGGGCCATCCTTACGGGGAAGGAGTTCCTCTTCAATCACTGATGGGAACCAAGGCAAAAGGCAAAGTGCAAAAGGCAAAAGGCAAAAATCAAGGAAGGGAGCATTTCTTAAAGAAAATGCCGCGAAGCATCCTTAATTTTTGCCTTTTGCCTTTTGCACTTTGCCTTTTGCCTTGTCTTTCCCTCGCCGCTGACCCATCCTACACCACAGAGATCTTCCCCCTCCTCCGCGACAACTGCCTCGCCTGCCACTCCGCAGCCGGCAAAGCGGGCGGCCTGCTGATGGGATCCTACGAGTCTCTCATCAAGGGCGGCGCCAACGGCCCCGCGATTGTCCCCGGCAAAAGCGGCGAGAGCCGCATGGTCCAGATGCTCCAGGGAAAGATCCAGCCCCAGATGCCCATGGGCGGCAAGCTCGCCCCCGAGCACATCGCCACCATCATCCGGTGGATCGACGCTGGCGCTCCGGGCGGCGTTGCCCCGGCCGACGCGACCCCCAAGATCCCTGACATCAAGCCTCGCGTTGCGGTGAACGCCGAAATCGGCTCGCTCGCCTACTCGCCCGACGGCAAGTTACTGGCGGTGGGCAGCTTCAAAGAAGTGGATCTGCTCGACGTAGCAAGCGGCAAGCGGGTAGCCACGCTCGGCGGGCACGCCGACGTCGTCCGCTCGCTCGCTTTCAGCCGTGACGGCAAGCTGCTGGCCGCTGCTGGGGGCCTCCCCGCCCGGTCCGGAGAAGTAATCGTATGGGATGTCGCGGCGCGCACGATGCTCGCGACCGTCCACGGTCACGCCGATTGCATCTACGGCGTCGCCTTCTCGGCCGACGGCCAGCGGATCGCCACCTCTAGCTACGACAAACTGATCAAGCTGTGGGACGCCGCCACGGGGAAGGAAACGGCCACCCTTAAGGACCACATCGATTCCATCTACGCGCTCCAATTCAGCCCGGACGGAAAGCGGATCGCCTCCGGAGCCGCCGACCGCACCGTCAAGCTCTGGGACGCCGCCACCGGCCAACGCTTGTTTACCTTGAGCGAGCCGCTCGAAGGCGTGCTGACCCTCGACTTTCATCCCTCGGGCAAGCGGATCGCCGCTGCCGGCGCCGACAAGTTCATCCGCATCTGGGACCTCACCGACAAGGGCGGCACGATGGTCCAGTCCATGGCCGGCCACGAGGACGCGATCCTCAAGATCGCCTATTCGCCCGACGGCAAGAAGCTGGTGTCGAGCTCCGCCGACCGCTCCATCAAGGTGTGGGACGCTGCCACGCTCGAGGAGCAGCAGGTGCTGGCCCGCCAGCCCGACTGGGTCCTGGCCCTGGCGTTCAGTCCCGACGGCAGGCGCCTGGTGGCGGGCCGCTTTGACGGCTCACTTTCCTTCTACGAGACGACGACGTTTCAAGAGGTGAGCAAGGCCATGCTCGCGAAGAAGTAAGAGGCAGCCTATGTCACGATACTGGTTGATTACTTTAGCCCTCCCGCTGGCGCTCGCCGCGCAGCCTCGTACCAACCCGCCCACGCTGCTCGACACCAACCCGGCGGCGATCACCCGTGGCCTCGCGACCGAGGTTCGCGTTGAGGGCATCAATCTCCGCGGCGCCTCGGCCGTATTCTTCGACGAGACCGGTATCACTGGCAAGGTCCTCCACGTCAACGAGCTGGGAGACTTCACCGAGAACCGGTCCGGCCAGCGACCCTCGATCCAGGTCGGCGCGTTTCCGCCGCGCAACCAGGTCACCCTGGAGGTCACCGCCGACCCCGACGCCCAGATCGGCATCTACCGATTCCGCTTGCTCACCAAAGAAGGCACCACCAATACCGGGACGCTGAGCGTTGAGCCGTATTTTGGCGAGACGGCCGAAATCGAGCCCAACGACACGATCGCCGAAGCCATGCTCCAGAACGAGTACGTCTACCTGCCGGCGATCGTCGCTGGAACCATCCGCGCCCCCGGCGACGAGGATCACTTCACCTTCCGCGCCCGGGCCGGCCAAGAGCTGGTGTTTGACATCTCGGCCCAAACGATCGGCTCGACCCTGCGCTGGGGACTGGAGCTGTACGACGCCAAAGGCTCACTGCTCGCCAAGCGCCGCATCGACGATTCGCAGCCAGGCGCCGCGCTCGCGTACCGCATCCCCGCCGACGGCCGGTACACCATCAAGGTCTTTGACGTCGAGCGCGGCGGCAGCCGTCGTCATGCCTACCGGCTGAAGATCGGCGAGTACCCCTACTTGACCGGCGTCTATCCCCTCGGCATCCGCCAGGGCGAACCCTCCGAGGTAACCTTGCAGGGATTCCACCTGGGCGACCAGCGCAAGCTGACCCTGCGCGGCGCGCCGTCGTATCAGCAGGTCAAGCTCCAGGATGTCTCGCTCAAGGGAGCGCACAACAAGATCCGCCTGGCCGTGGGCGAGTACCCGGAGGTCGCCGAACAGGAGCGCGTCATCGA
>JACQDI010000447.1 GCA_016201195.1 Acidobacteriota bacterium
CCTCGGCGCGGCGGGCATCGTGCGCTTCCGCACCCCGGTCGAGGATCCCAAAGACACGACCATCCTGTTCCTGATGATCGGGCTGGGCATGGCCTGTGGGGTCGGACTGATCGAGGTGGCCGGGCTGGGGACGGTGTTCCTGTGTCTGGTCCTCGCCGTGCTGGATCGCTTCGGCGAGGCCAAGGCGCGCGTAGTGGTGTTGTCGCTGGTGGCCACCAGCAAGGACTTCCCCGACGAGCACGTGCACAACATCCTCACGCAGTCGGTGACCTTCTTCGAGCCGCGGGAGGTCATCCACGGCAACGAGGCGGTGGTCCGCTACAGCGTCACCATGGACCCCAACGTTTCTCTCAGCTATCTCAGCCAGCAGTTGATGGCTGGCGGGACCGCCGGGCTCAAGTCGGTCTCCTGGGGGGAACCGCCCAAAGCAAAGGGATAGCCATAGATCGATGGCCACCGCCCACCCAGTGACGGAACAGCTCACCATTATGCCGCCGGCCGAGCGTCGGGAGGCGGTGCTGCGGGTCATCCGCTCGGCCAGGAAGCGGCTGCTGATGTCGATGTATCGCTGCACCGACTACAGGGTGATCGACGAGCTGGCGGAGACGGTGAACCGCGGCGTGCGGGTGGAGTTGCTGCTCACGCCCCGCGCCACCGCCCTGGAGGCCAGGAAGCTGAGAGAGTTGGGAACTTTGGTCGAAAGCATTGGGGCGGAGGTCTATCGCTACCACGACCCGCTGGTGAAGTACCATGCCAAGTACATGGTGGCCGACGACGGCCCGGCCCTGGTGGCCTCGCTGAACTTCACCGAAAAGTGCTTCACGGCCACCGGGGACTTCGTCCTGGTCACTCACGATCCGGAGGTAATTTCCAGCCTGAAGCGCCTGTTCGAAACCGACAGCGTGGCGCCCGAAGCGCGCTTTCCGGACGGCATCACCGAGCGGCTCATTGTCGGCCCGGACCGGGCGCGCGCCCAGTTCACCACCCTGCTCGAGCAGGCCCAAAAAAGCATCCGCATCGTGGATCACAAGGTAGCCGACCCGATGATGATCTCGCTTTTGCGGGAGAAGAAGGACGCCGGAGTGACGGTCGACATCTTGGGCAGCGGCGGCCTCGGCGGCCTGCGCTCGCACGGGAAGATGCTGCTCATCGATGACCACGTGGCAGTCATCGGCAGCATCGGCCTCGCCTCCATGAGCCTCGACTTTCGACGCGAGGTGGCCATCGTGATCCGCAAGCCGGAGTGTGTCCGCCAGTTGAGCGAGTTTTTCGAGAGTGTGGCCGGCGCTCAGAAACAAAGTCCGGCCGCTTCTGCCGAAGCCGAGGATTCGGAGGATGAAGACTAACTTAAGATGCGATCCTTACATAAGCTGTTGACCGCTTCTGTAGTCCTGTTGTTGCTTCCCATTCCGCCTGTTTTCGCAAACGAGGAAGACCCCGGTCCCGATCCGGAAGCCGCCCAGAAAGACGCCGACGAAGAACAAGAGCCCAAGGAGAAAAAAAGCACCAAGGGCGCGCGATTCATGATGCGCAAGCATCCCACTTTCCGGATGGGCAAATGGTTCCGTATGGATTTCCGGGTCAAGTTCCAGCACGACTTCCGCAGCTTTGATCCCGAGCTCACCGGTGACGAGGCCGACACATCGAACCTCAGAAAGATGCGCGTCGGCGTGGAAGGGACGTTATTCAAGCACTTTGAGTACGAGGTAGAGCGCGAGATCCGGAACGAGGTAACCGACCTGTTCAACTTCCGGACCCGGGAGACCCACGCCCTCTGGCGCGACGTCTACGGGAACTTCCGCTACTTCCGGCGCGTTCAGGTCAAGGCCGGACAATTCAAGCTGCCCTTCGGCATGGACCAGTTGCACGGGGGATCGAAGCGCGACTTCGTATTTCGCTCGCTGATCGGGGAGCGCCTGGCCCCCGGCCGCGATCTGGGCATCATGCTCCACGGGCGGCTGTTCGACCGTGGACTGCAATACCAGGCGGGCTTTTTCGAACATGACGGCTGGAAAGCTCACGCCAAAGATTACTCGCGAACCGGCGAGCGAACATTTGCCGGCCACCTGGCGGGAACTCCGTTCCGCTTGTTCCGGGTACCGGAGGCATTCAAAGACCTGGAAATCGGCGGCGCGTTCACCGAGAGCCCGGTCACCGAGGGCTTGAACAGCCTCCGCGGGCGCACCTGGGTCATCACGCACAACTATTTCACTCGTATCAACGTACGAGGACACCGCCTGCGGCTGGGCGCGGAGCTGAACTGGGAGCCGGGGCCGTTTTCGGTGAAGGGGGAGTTCATACATGTGCGGGAAGAGCGGTTCGGCCAGGGGCTGCGAGGGGAGAACCTGCCCGACCTGATCCACCGCGGCTGGTACCTCAGTACGAGCTGGGTGGTCACCGGTGAGAAGAAAGCGGGTGGGATTGAGCCGCGTAAGCCCTTTCTGTGGTGGGGAAGCGGCGGAGGGCACGGCCTTGGCGCAGTGGAGATGGCGGGACGATACGAGCAGATCCGCCATGGCAGCGCCGAGCATCCGGGGCTGCCGTCCCGCAGCTCTCGCGCCGCCAACATCCTGTCCGAAAGCGAGCGGGTCGCGACCTTTGGCGTCAACTGGTATCTGAATCGTTTTATGAAGATCCAGTTCAACGCCATTCGCGAACTCATTGAGGACGCGCAGCGCACGCCGATTGCGGGGCAGGACACATACTGGAGCCGTTACGTACGAATGCAATTCGTGCTCTAATACGGGGACAGTTATTTCGTGGAGACGGGGAGCCATGCGGGAGGAACCAAATGACTCGAATAATGGGAATCACCGCGTGCAGCGTTGTGCTGTGGGTTAGTGCGGCCGGCCGGGCATTGGCCGCCGACCCGCCAACGGTGAATGCGACCGTGAACGGCGCTAGTTTCACCGCCGGCGCTCCGGTGGCGGCCGGCAGCGTCGCCTCTGTGTTCGGCTCGAACCTGGCCTCCGCTGCAGCGGCTGCCAGTGCGGTTCCCTTGCCTACCTTGCTCGGGGACGCCAGGGTGAGCCTCAATGGCATCGCGGCTCCCCTGTTCTACGTGTCGCCCGGGCAGATCAACTTCCAGGTGCCCTGGGAGTTGGCGGGGCCGAGCGAGGCCTCCCTCACGGTTACGGTGGGCGGCATGGCGAGCGCGGCGCAGACGGTGAAGCTGGCTCCTGCAGCGCCGGGCATTTTTACTACGAACGGCACGCAAGGCGCGATCACCATTTCCTCGAGCGATGATGTGGCGGCGCCGGTGGGGAGCATCCTCAACCACACCGCTCGGCCCGCGCGCCGCGGCGAATTCATCACGATTTACTGCACCGGGTTGGGGTCTGTCACCAACCAGCCGAAGACCGGCGCCGGGGCTTTGGGCGACGTGCTCTCCGTGGTCACTACCTCTCCCACCGTCACCATCGGCGGCGCCACCGCCACGGTCACCTTCGCCGGGCTGACTCCCCCCGGGCCGGGCGCGCGAAGGACAGTGGACGGAGACGTCTTGGGGGAGTTCGTGGGACTCTACCAGATCAACGTGCTGGTTCCGATGACCGTTCCCATCAGCAATACCGTGCCGGTGGCGGTCACGAGCGGAGGAATGGCTTCCAATAGCGTGAACCTTGCAGTGCAGGGGGAGAGCGGCACCACCACCCTGACCAGATGGGTGCAAATGGGAACGGCGGGGGCCGTCATCGCGCGCGCGATCACCAGCGAGAGCAGTTGCCCCAACATCACGTTCGGTTCTCAATCACAGGCCATGCAGGTGCGCGCCCGGCCCAGCCTCCCTGCCTATCCCGTGCTGAGCTGTGAGGCGGTCATTCCGCCCGGTACGGTATCGGCCTCCATCGACGGACAACCGCTCCCGCTGCCGAAGGCCAACCCCCAGAGGATCTTGGTAATAGGTGACACGGGGTGCCGGCAGAGAGGCACCGATCACCAGGCCTGTAACGATCCGAACGAGTGGCCCTTCCCCAGGGTTGCGGGCAGCGCGGCCGCCTGGCGACCGGATGTGATCGTCCATGTCGGTGACTATTTTTACCGAGAAGAGCCGTGCCCGGTCGGCTTTACGGGCTGCGTGAACACTCCCACCGGCTACAATTGGGACTCCTGGAACGCTGACTTCTTCACCCCGGCTAACCCGGCGCTGGCGGCGGCGCCCTGGGTCTTCGTGCGCGGGAACCACGAGGATTGTAACCGCGCCTGGGAGGGTTTCTTCCGCTTCCTCGACCCTCACCCCTTCGCTGCGATGTGCCCGCCGTATACGGACCCGGTCAGCATTTCTATCGGGGCGGTCCAACTGTTCGTCATGGATGATTCTGCAGCGAACGACACCGTGGGAGACCTCGCCCAGGCCGACCAGTACGCCCCGCAATTCGACATGCTGCGCCGGGCCGCCGGCCCCAACACCTGGCTCCTGATGCACCGCCCGCTGTGGGGTATCGGAGCAGTGCAGGGCCTCCCCGCGACGACGGTCTCGAACGCCACCATGCAGTTCGCCTCGCGGAATAACCTGCCCTCCGGCGTGGCCCTGGTTCTTTCCGGTCATGGCCACTTTTTTGAAGCACTGAATTTTATACCCGAGCGCGCTCCCCAACTGGTGGTAGGCAATAGCGGGGCTCTGCTGTACCCGCTTCCCTCGGTGCGCCCCGGCGCCAGCGTGGGCGGCGCTATGGTATCCAGCGGGACGACGTTCAGCACGTTCGGGTTTACGACCTTCGAGCCGGCGACAAGCGGGTGGACAGCCACGCCGCGCGATGTCAACGGTTTGCCGCAGATGGTATGCAGCGTCGCGAACAGAGCCATCACCTGCAATCGCTGACCCGCTCGGGCCCGCTCCGGTGAAGCCCTTGGATTCGGATGCAATCTGTGATTTAATAACCTCCACCCAGCCTTTCAGATGGGAGACCAGAGTTATGAACCGTACGGCACGCAAGCTACTCGCGATGAATGTTTGGCTGTTGGTGCTGGCATGCCCGGCGGCGGCGCAAACTGCGGACGATTTCTTCAACGACAACATTCTTCAGGAGATCCGCCTGGACATCAGACCCGCCGATTGGGCGAACTTGAAACTGCACTACCTCGAGAATACCTATTACCCGGCCGACTTTCACTGGAAGTTTCAGGGCAGAGACATTGTCGTGAAGGACATCGGCATCCGGTCCCGCGGGCGCGGCAGCCGCAGCCCCCTCAAGCCGAACCTGCGCCTCGATTTCAACCGCTACGAGCCGGGACAGAAATTCGTGGGATTAGGGTCGGCCGTCCTGAAGGCCAATAACCAGGACGCCTCCGAACTCAAGGAGCGCATCGTCTTCAAACTCTTCAAGAGAATGGGCTTGCCCGCTTCACGAGAGGCGCACACCCGCCTCTACATCAACGACGTTTACAGCGGTCTCTATCTACTGAGCGAGGAGATACGAAAGGAATACGTGGAGCGTTACATAGGTGGGGGTGAGGGCGACGGCGATCTGTATAAGTGGAACCCGATCGACAATGAAGAAGGCGGATACCACTTCGCATGGCGCCCGACTTGCGCCAGGTCCACCATGCTGGCCTGCTCGACTGACTCGACCAGGTGGACGCCGAACCCGTTCGACCCGGAGGAGAACAAATCGACTTTCGACATCAGGCCGACCATCGAGTTCGTTCGCAAAATGACGGAGACCTCCGACGCCGATTTCCCGCAGACCATCGCGCAGTACACCGATTTGAAACTGTTCCTGGCCCACGTGGCGCTCGAGACTTACGTCGCCGACTACGACTGCATCCTGGGTGACACGTTCGGCCTGAACAACTTCTTCCTCTACCGCTATGACAACAAGAACTTTCACCAGTTCTTGCTCTGGGACAAGGACGGCTCCTTCGATTATTCCGGGCGCGAGCTCTTCCAGAATGCAGACAAGAACGTACTGATGCGCAGGACTCTGGCCGTGCCCGGGCGTCGCAACCAGTACTTGGAGATGATCAGCAAGGTGGCCGTTTTGGCGGGCGGACCGGGCGGCTGGATGGAGGGGGAGAATCAGCGCGAGTTCAACCAGATCAAAAACGCTCTTTATGAGGATCCCCTCAAG
>JACQDI010000448.1 GCA_016201195.1 Acidobacteriota bacterium
CATGCGGTGGACCCTCGAGGTGGTGAGCGAGTCGGGGAGCCGGGGCGCCGTCGCCTGGCTCGTAGCGGCGCTGACGGCGGTGGTGTACGCGGGGGCCCTGCAGATGGCGGTGTACATCTGGCTGTTCGTGGCGGTTCTGGGAATCGCATATTGGTTGGCGTCGGTGCGGCGGGCGAGAGGGATCCTGGAGCTGGCGGGGGCGGCGGGGGTGGCTGCGCTGACGAGCGCGCCGTTGTGGTTGCCGGCCTATTTGTATTTGACCGAGACCAGCCGGATGGGCGCGGTGGGCCTGAGCGCGTTCCTGGGGCGGGCCGGTCAGCCGGGGGCCTGGGCGGACATACTACTGCCGGTATACTGCTACCACAACGGTTTCCTGGAGGGGCGGGCCTCTGTGTATTTGCACCAGGGGGCGTGGGTGGCGCCGGGGATTCTGGGCGGCTTGGCGGTGGCCTGGCGTCAGCGAGGGCGGCTGGATGGGCTGGGGCGGCCGCTCGCGGCGACGCTGGCGTGCGCGGCGCTGTTCTACGAACTGGCGCGGGGCGAATACGGTTGGCTGCTGCGGCTCACCTACGGCCTGCCGGTCTGGTCGTCCTTTCGCGATGCCTTCAAGTTCCTGCCGTTCTTTCTGGCGACGGCCGCGTTGGCGGCGGGGTTAGGGCTGGAGATTTGCTGGCGGCAGGAGCGCGGGCGAGCCTGGCTGGTGGGCTTGGCTGTCGCCCTGGCGATGGCGGCCGGGCTGATCCTGGTGTTCCCCGGGATGGTTTTGCACGCCGCTTGCCCCAGCACAGAGATGCTCCGAACGTGGGGCGGGCGAGTGGGCCTGGGAGCGGGGCTGGTGGTGCTTCTGCTGGCATGCGCGGCAGCTCATCGGCGAGTGCGGCAAATACTGCTGGTCGCGGCCGCGCTGGAGATGGCCGGCGTGCTGTCGCTTTGCCATTATCACTCGTCCAAGACCTACTGGACGCCGTACGCGGCCGTGGGCCCGCGGGAGCTTGGTATTGAGAATCAGTACCGCGTGGTGCCGCTGAGCCACAGCCGCTACTCGGCGGAAGTGGCGATGGAGGAGTATGGGGTATTCCACAGCGCTACGGCCAACGGCTACTACAGCGCCACCGGTCACTACACCTCCTACCTGGCCCCGAGTTGGCGCGATCGCTGGCTGCGGGCCGATGAGGAAGGAGTGCCGGCGCCGCCCTGGAACCACGCGCTGCTGGGGAGCCACTTGTTGCGCAGCTTCAACGTGCGGTACGTGATCGTCGGGAAACACGATCCAGGAAGCGTGGCGTTGGTCAGCGGCCATCCCGATTACCGGCTTTTGCGAGAGACGGGAGACACGTGGGTGTATGAGGATCCGCAGGCGCTGCCCAGGGCGTATTTCGCGAGCGAGACCCGTGTGTACTCGGAAGAGGCTCTGCGGCGGGGGCTGGTGGAGAACCAGGCGCCGCGGACCACGGCCTACGTCGAGGAGTGGCCCGCGCCGGGCGCGGCAAGCGCGGGCGAGGTGCAGCAGCTCGAGTGGGGCAACCGGGTGATTCGGTGCCGCGTGCAGGCGCCGGCAGGGGGGTTCCTGGTCATTTCGACGACGTGGGACCCCGGGTGGCGGGCGCAGGTGGACGGCGCGCCGGCGCGTATATACCGCGTCAATGGCACGCTGCTGGGGCTGGCGTTGCCGCGCGGGGCTCGCGATGTCGTAGTGCGATATACGGCGCCGGGCTTCCTGGCCGGGTTGGGGCTTCTGGGAGCAGGCGCAGCGGTTCTCGCCGTGTGGCGCCGGCGGCGTTGACCGGCGCAACTTTTCGAATGCACCCGTGGCCTTTCCAAGGGGTGAGCCCTCACCAACGAAATCACAACAAGTAACGGAGGAAAATTGCATGCGAAAAAGCAAGTTGCTCTGTCTGGCGCTGGATGACCACCCCGGAACTTCACAACCTCCTGATAGCAGATCATGCATGGCCGGCTCCCGGGGCAACGCCCGCGGTCGTGGCGGCGGTGAGCATTCGAAACAGTGTTATCATGATTTCCGTCGAGCTTCAGGAGGTACCGCGATGCGCAGACGGATATTCACCCGCTCGCTGGAAGGAGCAATGTTGCTCGGCTCGTGTACTGCCGCGTTCGCGCAAGGCACGGGAGCCATCCACGGCGCCGTGACCGACCCCTCCGGTCTCGGCATCCCCTTAGCCAAAGTGACGGCCACCCTGACCGAGCGCGGGACTACCAGAACGGCCGACACCGACGCACAAGGCGCATACCTTCTGCCGCTACTGCCCATCGGCACCTATTCGGTGACGGTCGAGGGCCAGGGATTCAAGGTCTTCCAGCAGCAGGGCATCATCCTGAACGCGAACGAGAACCTGCGCGTCGACGCGCAGTTGAGTCTCGGAAGCGTTACCGAAACGGTGTCGGTCACCGCCGAGGCGTCTCTGATCGAGGTACGAAGCTCGATGACCGGCACCTTGATCGACCCCCGCCGGGTGCTGGAGTTGCCCATCAACGGACGCAACGTCATTGGTCTCGCGACCCTGCTGCCGGGCGCTTCCCAGGTCAACGCGCCGCAGACCTTCACCGGCGACCGCAGCGGGTCGACCGTCTCCATGTCCGGCTCGAGAGGCAACGAGGTGCTGTACTTGTTTGATGGCGCCAACTTCGCCGCCGCCTTCCGAAACACCGGCTTGAGCTACCCTCCGCCCGACGCGTTGCAGGAGGTCAAGGTGCTGACCAACAGCTTCAGCGCCGAATACGGCAGAAACGCCGGCTCGATCTTCAACGTGGTCACCCGTTCCGGCACGAACGAGATCCACGGCAGCGCCTGGGAATTCCTGCGCAACAGCGACCTGAACGCGCGAAATTTCTTCGCTGTCACGACGTCACAGCTCGTCCAGAACCAGTTCGGGGCGGCGGCCGGCGCCCCCATTCGCAAGAACAAACTGTTTGTCTTTGGCTCTTACGAGGGCCTGCGCATTCGGCCCGCGGCGCTCAGCGCCTCGGGGTTTCCCCTCACCGCCGCGGAACGCACCGGCGATTTCTCGGCCCAGCGCACCGCGGTTCGGGATCCCCTGAGCGGCCAGCCCTTCCCGAATAACCAGATTCCCGCCAGCCGCATCGATTCCGTCGCCGGCAATATTCTGTCGCGCAACCTGATGCCGCTCCCGAACCAGCCCGGCGGCCAGTACATCACCAATTTCCCCACCCCGCAGAACAAGGACCTGTTCTTAATCCGCACGGACTGGAACCACGGCAAGCACACCATCGACGGACGGTATAACTACAACTGGGCCACCCAGGTGGACACCTCTGGAAATATCCCGAGCTATTTGCCGCTCAATCGGACAGCCCTGACGCAAAGCGTTACGATCGGCGATACGTTCACTGTCAAGCCGACCCTCGTCAATCAGACTCGGGTCAGCTTCAACCGCTTCGTTCCGACGATCCAGAACCTCAACCCCATCCACCTTTCGGATCTGGGCGGCAACTTCCCGGTGATCGGCCCCAAGATCCCGCCGGCGATCACGGTGACCGGTCGGGTAACGCTCGGGAGCGGCTCGGCGGTCGACGCCCTCCTGGTGAACCAGATGTTCCAGCTCACCGACTCGGTCATCTGGACTCGCGGCGCCCACAGCGTGAGGACCGGCTTTGAGCTTTTGAAGCTGCGGTACTTGAATCGCTCGTTCTTCCTGTCGATGGGCACCTTCAACTTCACCAGCGCCTTCACCGGAAACCCGGCGGCGGATTTTCTCATCGGCCGCGCGGAGTCGATGCAGGTGGGGAGCCCTGCGCTCGAGCAGACCGGCTTACAAACCAATACCTACTACTTCATCCAGGACGACTGGCGCATCCGCCCGCGTTTCACACTGAACCTGGGATTGCGATATGAGCTCTCCGTGCCCTGGACCCACCCGTGGCGATTCGCGGGAACCTGGCATCCCGGGCAGCAGTCTCAGGTGATTCCCTCTGCTCCGGTCGGCCTCGTCTACAGAGGCGATGCGGGCGTGCCCACGGGTCTTTACAATACCGATAAGAACAACTTCGCCCCGCGGATCGGCTTCGCTTGGGATCCGTTCGCCCGGGGCCGCACCTCGATCCGCGGCGCCTACGGCATTTTCTACGAAGCCATCAACGCCAACATCGTGGAAAACGACGGGCAGCCGTTCCGCTACGCCTTCACCTTCTCGGCGCCGTTCAGCCTGGCGGATCCGCTGCGAGGTCAGCCGCCGATTCCTCTGACGGTCAATGTCAAGAACCCGGTGTTTGTGGGCCAGCAGCAGATCACGTTTCCTGATCCCACCTTGCGAAGCCCCTACGTCCAGCATGCCACCTTGAACGTCCAGCACGAAGTCGTCAAGGATTTGCTGGTCCAGGTCGGTTACGTTGGCAAGGTGTCGCGGAAGCTATGGATCGGGGTGGCGGGAAACCCGGCGATTTTCGGGCCGGGCGCAACCCTGAGCAACCTCGACCAGCGCCGGATCTATCCCAGCTTCGGAGACAACCAGAAGAAATCGACCCAGGGAAACGCGAGCTACAGCGCGCTGCAAATCGAGGTAAACAAGCGCTTCAGCCGCGGCTTTTCGATGCAGGGGGCTTACACATGGTCGCGCTCCATCGATCTGGCGTCGGGCATCGCCGAAGGGTCCGGCGTGCCGAACGTCTTCAATCTTCGCGCGCAGAAGGGCCTCTCGGACTTTCAGGCCAAGCACATTGCCTCGTTTTCCTGGATCTGGGACCTGCCCCGGCTGACCTCGAGCCCCTTGCTGCTTCGCAATGCGGCAGGGGGCTGGCAGGTGAACGGGCTGGTGACGATGCGCTCGGGGACACCGCTCAACATCGTGCTCGGCAGCGACGTGGCCTTGACCGGGACCCCGAATCAGAGACCAAACGTGACCGGCAATCCTGTCCTGTCGCGGGACCGGCCCCGGCAGGATCAGATCCTCTCCTGGTTTGATCGGACGGTCTTCGCGCGGCCCGCCACAGGCGCCTTTGGAAACGTCGGCCGAAATCCCCTGATCGGCCCGCCCGCCGCCAACACCAACCTGGGGCTGTTCAAGAACTTCTCGCTGCCAGGCCGCGAGGGGCTCCGGCTGCAATTTCGCTCGGAGTTTTTCAACGTGTTCAATTCGGTGAACCTGGGCAGTCCGAACAACCAGCTCGCCGCCGGCGACCGCATGGGGCGCATCACCAGCGCCGACTCGCCGCGCCAGATCCAGTTCGCTCTGAAAGTGTTATTCTGACCCCGAATGATTGCTTCTCTGCGAGGCCGGCTGCTCGAAAAGCATCCGAGCCAGGTCATTGTGGACGTGAACGGGGTCGGCTACAGCGTGAACATCCCGGTCTCGACCTTCTACCAGCTCCCCGAGCGCGGCGGCGAGGCGCAGCTTTTCATCTACACCCACGTCCGCGAGGACGTGCTCGCTCTGTACGGCTTCCTCACCCAAAAGGAGAAGGCGCTGTTTGAGAAGCTGATCAGCGTGAGTGGCATCGGACCGCGTTTGGCGGTGACGCTGCTCTCGGGCCTGGATGCGGATGAGCTAACCTCAGCGATCCGGCGCGGCGACGTGCAGCGCCTGGTGCGGGTCCCCGGCGTGGGCCGCAAGACCGGCGAGAGGCTGGTGCTCGAGTTGCGCGAGAAGATGGGACCGCCCGAGGCCGGGACGCCGGCGCTCAGCAGCCTCGATGAGGAAGTCGTCTCGGCCCTGCTGAACCTCGGCTGCGGCCGCCCCGCCGCCGAAAGCGCCGTGCAGAAAGCCCGCCAGAACGGCGCTGCCGACGAGTTCGAGCCGCTGTTCCGCACCGCGCTCCAGATTGTGATGAAATAGAGCTTCATGCCCGACCCGCGGATCATCTCGGCCGATCCTCAAGACGACGAACGGCAGTTCGAAGCCTCGCTGCGGCCGCGCACGTTATCCGAGTTCATCGGACAAACCAACCTCAAAGAAAACCTTTCCATTGCGATTCAGGCGGCTAAGGCGCGTGGCGAAGCGATGGACCATGTGCTGCTCTACGGCCCTCCCGGCCTCGGCAAGACGACTCTCGCCTCCATCGTCGCCGCTGAGCTGGAGGTCAGCTTCGAGCAAACCGCCGGACCGGTGCTCCAGAAAAAGCTGGACCTGACCGGCGTGCTCACCGCCATCCGTTCGCGACAGGTTTTTTTTGTCGATGAGATCCACCGGCTGATGCCCGACGTCGAGGAGATGCTCTATTCCGCCCTCGAAGACTACCGCGTGGACCTGATGATCGGCAGCGGCCCCGGCGCGCGCACTCACTCGATCCCCATCCCGCGCTTCACCGCGATCGGCGCCACGACTCGCGCGGGGCTGGTCAGCGCTCCGCTCCGCAGCCGCTTCGGCCTGGTGCTGCGCCTGAACCCCTACGAGCTGGCTGACTTGCAGACCATCGTGAAGCGCTCGGCCCGGCTGCTCGAAGTGGAGATGGACGAGGGCGGCTCGGAAGAAATCGCGCGGCGCAGCCGAGGCACCCCGCGCATCGCCAACCGCCTGCTGCGCCGCGTGCGAGACTACGCCCAGGTCCGCGCCGACGGCCGCATCACCCGCGAGGTCGCCCAGGCCGCCCTGGACATGCTCGAAGTAGACTCCTACGGCCTCGACGAGATCGACCAAAAGGTGATGCGCACTATCCTGGAGAAGTATTCCGGCGGCCCGGTGGGCCTCAACACGATCGCCGCATCGATCGGCGAGGACGCCGCGACGATCGAGGAGGTCTACGAGCCCTACTTGATCCAGCTCGGCTTCCTCGATCGCACGCCTCGCGGACGCGTGGGGACTCAACTGGCGTACAACTATTTCAAGGTGTCACGCCCCGGCGTGAGCCCGAGTTTCGACTGGTGAGTGGGGACACGACGGCGCGGGAGGTTGGGTACGAGTGAGTAATACTCCGAGCCGGCTATCCGAGGTTTCCCTCGGATAACCGGGGTGCGCAAGGTCTGACTCGGCGCGCCGGCGGAGAGAGGTTATCGAAACCCGGTCTCACGGGTCCGGGCCTCACCGGCGGTGCAGTCCGTTCAACCTTACAACCGTCCATCGATGGACGCTGAGTCCCGCTCCCCCCTCTTTTTTCTCGCCATCTGCTCCATGGCTTATCCGAAGGAGCGGCAAGCCCCGTTTCCCAACGGGGCACAGTCACCAAACTACGGAGTGCGTTGGCCAACGCTCTAATTCCATCATAAGGGCGAGGTGTATGGGCTGAAGGGAGGGCTGGCTGCAAGTTGTTGAAAAACGGGGAAAGAAAAAGTGCAAATTCTTGTGATTCAATAGCACAGGGAGGAAATTTATTATGAAGAAGGCGTGGCTGCTGGGGGTTCTGAGCCTGGGAGTCACTCTCGGCGTGGGGGGTCAGTCCTACCTGATCGAGACCGTGGCGGGGGGCTATACTATCGCCGATGGGGGCCCCGCGACTAACGCGTTCCTGCATTTCCCCACCGATGTGGTCGTCGACAAGAACGGCAACATCTTCCTGGCCGACACGGGCAACCAGCGGATCCGAAAGATCGCGCCGAACGGGGTCATCACCACGGTGGCCGGCACCGGGACGATGGGTTTCAGCGGGGACGGCGGCCGGGCGATAGACGCGCAACTGAATCTCCCCAACGGGGTGGCGGTGGATGATTC
>JACQDI010000449.1 GCA_016201195.1 Acidobacteriota bacterium
ACTGCATCAATCACGTGCACTTCCGCAATGTCCGCGTCCGGAAACCTTACGTGGACTACACCGAAGTGTTCCTGGACGAAGGGCAAGTCAACCTGTTCGCCGTGATGAAGGAGCTGGTGCGGCAGAAGTACCCACGGGGTTTGTACCCCGAACACCCCCGCGGGCTCGATATCGACCGCGCGAGGGGCATTCGGAACCAATATCCCGGCGGCGGCGGTCTGGTCGGCGAAATCTATAACGTGGCATACACCAAGGCCATGTTGCAGGCTGCACTGTCGTCGTGAAAGCGCCGGAACAGCGTGTGCTCCTGGACCATGGCCCTTGGAAGAAGCACAAACAAGGATCTCACTTTGCCAGTTGTGACATCCAGATGTTCCCGGTCCGCTCCCGCAGGTAGAAAACCAGCTTGTCGTTAGCCGCCCAAAGGTAATAACCACCCATGCTCAGCGCTGCTCCATGGAGATGAAGCACACCGAAGGGCGCTCCCATCCGCCGTTTGGTCACAGGATCCAGCCGCTGTGCCAGGATACAACGAAACCCGTCCCTGTCCGAGAGGAAATAGAGCAGGTTTCCGTCCGGCGACCAGCGTGGCATGCTGTCTCGGGTGGAGCCGTCCGTGATCGCGATCCACTCCTTCTCGGCGGGTGGGTCCCCCGGTCGAAAGGGTGCGATCATTAGCGCCTGGCGGCCGTCCCCCACCTCGGCGGAAAAGCCGACCCACCGGCTGTCCGGGGAAAACGACCGCGGAAACAGGCTGTATTTCGAATGCTTCAGGTATTCGATCTTCTGGCCGGAGGCAACGTCGAGCACGCCGATGGAGCTCTGTTTCGAATAGTCCGTGAAGAGTATCTTCTTGCCGTCGGACGACCAGCCCACCGGGGTTCCGCAATCCGCGCACATTTCTCGGATCGTCCCGCCTGCGAACGGCACAATCATGATGGTTTTTCCGTCCCCATTCCAGGCCACTGCCGCCCCGTCGGGCCTGATCACAGGATACTTGGTGGCGTTGATCAGCAGCTTCTCCTGGCCGGTTTCGAGATCCTTCGTCCAGATCGCTACCGTGCCAGAGCGAGTGGATTGAAATGCCAGTTTCTTGCCGTCGGCCGAAACCGACGCAGCATAGTCATCACTGAGGTCTTTGGTCAGTCGCTGGAGGCCCCCCGTGGGTTTGCCCTGATTGGCGTTGACCGGAAGACTGTAAACGTCGAGGTTGTGTACCACACTGGCAAAGACCATCCGCCCGTCGGACGACACGGAGGGGGATTCCTCCCTGGTGGTCCCGAACGTCAACTGGTGCGGCGTCCCCGCCATCTTCCAGGTCCTGGCAGAGATGGGGACCTCCTTTATGTTGGGCTTCGCGTCCATTCCGACAAAAAGAATGCGATCTCTCCACCAGGCAAAGGGCTCCCACCTTGCGGGTGACTTTTCCTGGCCGGGTGGCCCCACAACCTGCACCGCCGCTCCGCCGTCCAGGGGGGTCACCCACCAGCCGGAGGTCTCCGCCGCGAGCGCTGTCTTCGTTCCAAAAAACAAGAGATGTTTTCCGTCCGGCGCCCAGGTGGGCCAGATGGCAGCCGCAAAATCCGGCTGAAGTTGCCGAGGTGGCCCTCCCTGCGAATCTACGATGTAAGTCTTGCCCGACCCGGCACGAGTCCCAAGCCGATTCACTGGCCAAACCGAGTAAGCAATCCACTTTCCGTCGGGCGAGAATCGAGGCTGGCGTCCCTCTTCGGCGATTTTTCGCTCCTCCGCCCCGAGCGTCGAAATAACATAGATCCCGCCCCCGTCCCGATCGGAACGAAAGACGATCTTCGTGCCATCGGGCGAAAAGTCTGGCGCGTAGTCATCCGCTTTATGACGGGTGAGCCGGATCGAATCTCCGCCGCCTATCTGGCTAACCCAGATGTCCAAATTGGCCTCTCCACCCCGATCGGAGGCGTAGGCCAGCAGCTTGCCATCGGGCGAAATGGCAGGGTCGATGCTAAGACCGGGATCGGAGGTGAGCTGGGTGGGGGCTTGTTCCAGCGCTGCGGTGCTGGGCCGATTCAGCAACCACCAGGCGCCCCCGCCAACTCCCAATATCACCAGCACAGCGGCCCCAATGGCGAGCGGCCAGCGCTTAGGGCGGCCCGGCCGCGCCACGCTCACCGGCCGGCTGATCAGCCGTCCGGAAACTGAGTCCTCCTTCAGGTCCTCCAGCGCGATCTTCACATCCATCATGTGCTGGTAGCGCTGCTCCGGTTCCTTCCGCAAGCAGCGCATGATGAGTCTTTCCAGTTCCAGTGGCACATCGGGCGCGACCGCACTGGGTGGCTTGGGATCGTCGCGCAGAATCGCCGCCAGTATCATCACGCTGGTGTTGCCCTGAAACGCCATTTCGCCGGTGGCCATCTGGTAAAGCACCACTCCGAAAGAGAAAATGTCCGAGCGGAGGTCCACCTTCAAGCCCGCTGCCTGTTCGGGGGACATATAAGCCGGCGTGCCCAGCACTGCCCCCGCCAGCGTTCGCGGCCCAATGTCGGTCTGGGTCGTCTCGAATCCGGCGTTGGTGTCGGTTTCCCGCTCCGCCAGCTTGGCCAGGCCGAAATCGAGCACCTTTA
>JACQDI010000450.1 GCA_016201195.1 Acidobacteriota bacterium
GCCGACATGTTCCTGCTCACCGAAAGCTCCCGTTCTGCGGCCTACTACGCCGCCTGGGCGCTCCAGGAAAACGCTCCGGAGGCCAAGCTAGCCGTTTCTATCGCCAAGGCCTACGCCTCCGATGCCTGTCGCGAGGTCGGCAACCGCGGCATCCAGATCCACGGCGGCATGGGCTTCACCTGGGAGAACGATCTGCACCTCTATTACCGGCGCGCCAAAGCTTCCGAGATCGCCTTCGGCGACGCCGCCTTCCACCGCGAGCGCATCGCCCGCCTCGTGGTCGATCGAGTGTGAGCCGCGGGTTGCGCGTAGGGTACGCCTATGGCTTGCCCCGTCGTGACGGTGTTCGCACTTCATGTAATTTGAATATATGAAATTCAATCATCCAGACCGGACTGCGTCATGATTCGCCGCACCCGGACCCGCAAGCTGCGTGCTGCTGCCGTCCGGTTCGGGCATGTAAGTGATTCCGGCCGAAATCAAGTCCGCCCGCACGGGTGGCCGCCGACTTCTTCGACGCACTGCGCTACTGGCGCGAGCTGAGCGGGCGAAGGGCAGGCCCGGCCACGCTCATCTACGGGGGCGACCGACTGTACCGCCAGAGTGGCGTGATCGTGTATCCTTGGTTCGGGCTCTGAGGTGGACACCTATGAGCGACCTGGTCACCCTGACGCAACAGGATGAAATCGGCATTGTCACCATAGATAACCCTCCGGTAAACGCGCTGAGCCCCGGCGTCCCCGAAGGCATCGGCGCCTGCATCGCCGCAGCCCAGGCCAAGGACTCCATCCGTGCTATCGTACTGATAGGCGCCGGGCGTACCTTCATCGCCGGCGGTGGCTATGGCGTGCCACTACCGTGTGGCGGCGCCGGCGGCCCAGGTCGGCCAGCCCGAGGTGAAACTCGGCATCATCCCCGGAGCCGCCGGCACCCAGCGTTTGCCCCGCCTCGCCGGCGTCGCGAAGGCCCTCGAGATGTGCGCCGGCGGCGACCCGGTAAAGGCCCCCGACGCCCTCGCCTGCGGCCTCATCGACCACGTCATCGAGGGAGATCTCCTCGCCGATGCCATCGCCTTCGCCCGCGAGATCGTCGCGAAACGCGAACGCCCCCCGAAATCCCGGGAGCGAAACGACAAGCTCGGCGACCCGCAATCGAACGCCGCCATCTTCGCCGCCGCCCGCGCTGCCGCCGCGAAAAAAGCACGCGGCCTAATGGCGCCGCTCAAAGCCATCGAAGCCGTCGAGGCCGCCACGAGGCTCCCCTTCGACCAAGGCTGCCAGAAGGAAGCCGGGTTGTTCCAGGAGTGCCTCTTCTCCGACCAGTCGAAAGCGCTCATCCACGTCTTCTTCGGCGAGCGCGCCGTGGCCAAGATCCCCGACCTGCCGAAAGACACACCGGTTGCCGAGATCCGCCAGGCCGCCGTGGTCGGCGCCGGCACCATGGGCGGCGGCATCACCATGACCTACGCCAACGCCGGCATCCCCGTCATCCTTCGCGAAGTGTCACAAGAGGCCCTCGACCGCGGCCTGGCCACCATCCGCAGAAACTACGACACCTCCGTGCAGCGCGGCCGCTTCACCCAGGCCTTCGTCGATCAGCGGCTGGCGCTGATCCGACCCACCCTCAGCTACGAGGGCTTCGACACCGCCGACATCATCGTCGAAGCTGTCTTCGAAGGCATGGAACTCAAGAAGCAGGTCTTCGCCGAGCTGGACCAAGCCGCCAAGCCCGACGCCATCCTCGCCTCCAATACATCGACTCTCGATATAGACCAGATCGCCTCGGCCACTTCGCGCCCGCACCGCGTCATCGGTCATCACTTCTTCAGCCCGGCCAACGTTATGCGCCTGCTCGAGATCGTCCGCGGCAAAGCCACCGCCCCCGGCGTGATCGCCACTTCTTTGGCTCTGGCCCGCAAGCTGGGCAAGGTCGGGGTGGTGGTGGGCAACTGCCGCGGCTTCGCCGGCAACCGCATGTTTGGTCCCTACCTGCGCGAAGCGCAGTTCCTGATCGAAGAAGGCGCCCGCGTCGAGGACGTCGACGCCGCACTGTATCAGTTCGGCATGGCCATGGGACCCATGGCCACTTCAGACCTCGCCGGTCTCGACGTCGGCTGGCGCATCCGCAAGGAATACCGGCACCTCGAGCCGCCCGGCCGCCGCCAGCCCCTGGTCGCCGACCGCCTCTGCGAGATGGGCCGCTACGGCCAAAAGACCGGCGCCGGTTGGTATCTCTACGGGTCAGGGCGCAAACCGATCTCGGACCCAGAAGTCGATCAGATCATCGAGCAGTGCGCCCGCGACGCCGGCATTTCGCGCCGCTCCATCACCACCGAAGAGATCGTCGACCGCACCATTTACGCCCTGGTCAACGAAGGCGCGCGCCTCCTCGAGGAAGGCATCGCCCTGCGCGCCGTCGACATCGACATCATCTACCTCAACGGCTATGGCTTCCCCGCCTACCGCGGTGGCCCCATGTGGTACGCCGACACCGTCGGGTTGAAGAAGGTTTACGAGCGCATCTGCGAGTTCGAACAGCAGCACGGCGAGTGTTGGGCCCCGGCTCCGCTGCTCAAACAGCTCGCCGAACAGGGAAAAACATTCGCCGGCTTCGACAGCTCCCGCGCCCTATTCGCTTGAGATCCGCACCAACTGCTTGCCGATGTTCTTCCCTTGCAACATCCCCAGAAACGCCCGCGGCGCGTTCTCGATGCCGTCCACAAATTCCTCGCGGTATTTCAGCTTCCCTTCACTCAGCCACTGCCCCAGATCCCGTATCCCCTCCCCGAACCGCGGCGCGTAATCGGTGATCAGAAACCCGTGCACCTTGGCTCGCTTCACGATCAGCGTCGGGAACCACCGCGGCCCCATCTCCGGCTTCTCCAGGTTGTACTGCGAGATTTGCCCGCACACCGAGATCCGCGCGTGCACGTTGATGAGCCGCATCACCGTGTCGGTAACCGCTCCGCCGACGTTATCGAAATATACGTCGATCCCGTTCGGGCACAGCTCGGCGAGCTTCGCGCCATAGTCCGTGACCGTCTTGTAGTTGAAGCCCGCGTCAAACCCCAGCTCGTGGACGATCCAGTCGACCTTCGCATCCGATCCCGCGCTTCCCACCGCCCGGCATCCCTTGATCTTAGCGATCTGCCCCACCAGCGACCCCACCGCCCCCGCCGCGCCTGACACCACCACCGTCTCCCCCAGCTTCGGATCGCAGATATCGAGCAGCCCGAAGTAAGCCGTCAGCCCCACGTGCCCTAGCACGTTCAACGCCGTGGTCAGCGGCGCCAGCTTCGGATCGAGCCTCCGCAGTCCCATCTCGTTCGCCACCGCGTACTGCTGCCAGCCGAACATCCCCACCACGTAATCGCCCGCCTGATACTGATCGCTTCGGGATTCCATCACTTGCCCCACCGCGCCGCCGACCATCACGTCGCCGACCTGCATCGAGGGCGCGTAGGACTTCACCTCGCTCATCCGGCCCCGCATGTAGGGATCAACCGAGAGGTAGATCACCCGCGCCAGCACTTCGCCTGCCCCCGGCTTCGGCGCGGCCGTCTCCACAAGCTGGAAGTCCGACTCCTTCGGAAACCCCACCGGCCTGGCTGCCATCCGGATCTGCTTGTTCATCATAAAATCGGTCCTGGATCGTCCGGCAGCAGGATCTTCCGAATCATCTTGATCGGGACCCCGCCCTGCCGCACGAAATTGCTGTGAAACATCTCCAGGCTGTACGCCGGCCCCTTGGCCTTCTTATAATCCTCCCGCAGCTTGAAGATGGCCAGCTTGCCGAAAGTGTAGTATAAATAGGTTGGATTGTACGCCCCGCGCCGCGCCTCTTCGTACCCGTTGGCCGGCTCCTGGAATCCCTTTTCCACGAACAGCTTCTGCGACGCCTCGTCCACCGTCATCCCCTGCGTGTGCAGCTTGATCCCGGCGATGTATCGGCAGTCCCGCAGCAGCGCCTCGCTCAGTTGCGCCAGGCGGATCTTCGGGTCGCCTCCGCCGTACCCCTCGTCGATCATCATCTGCTCGCTGTAGTGCGCCCAGCCCTCCACGTTGCTGCCGCAGAACGTCAGCTTGCGCGTCTTGGTGGGGAACTGCTTCACGTACAAGAACTGCACGAAGTGCCCGGGAAACGCCTCGTGGATGGTGATCAGGTTCATCACCGGCCGGTTGTAGAGCCGCAGGTGTTGTTCCTTGTGCTTTGCATCCCAGTCTTTTTCAACCGGCGTGATGTAGTAGAACGCCTCCGTCGCCTTGGTCTCATACGGCCCCGGCGTATCCATCGAAGCGAACGAGCCCGACCGCGCGTAAGGCGGCGTCTCCATCACCGCCGGCCGAACCTCTGAAGGAATGGTGACGATCCTGTGATCCACCACGAACTGGCGGATCCCCTCCAGCGTCCGCTTTGCCGCCGGGATCAAGTCCTGTTCGGCAGGATGCTCGTTCGAAAGCGACTTCATCACCTCCGCCGGCGGCTTGCCCGGCTGGATCTTCGCCGCTGTTTCCACAAAGGCCTGGTAGTCCTTCCTCAGGTTCGCCTCCCCGTTCGCCAGCATCCTTTCCAGTGGCAGGTCGATCATCTCGTCATAGAGCAGCTTCTTCGAGAAATTCTCCGCCCCGATCGCGTACGCCCCTTTCGACCGCGGCAGCAGGTCTTTCTTGAGCCACGCGGCAGCGCCCTCCATCGCCTTGGCCGCAGCCCCGTTCGCCGCCTCAAACTCCTTCCGCAGGGCGGTGTCGTTCCCCGCCGCCATCTTCGCCCAATCCGCCACCGTCTTTCGAAAGAACCCCACCGATCCACCCGCCATGCGAATCGCGAGATCGGTGAACTCCTTCGGCGGATCGCTGAGGTTCGCCTTCATCGCCTCCACCAGCGCCGGGATCCCCTTCAGACGCGCCACCACGGACCGCAGGCGCTCGCTAGCCGGCGCGAAGTCCCGCTTGATGAGCCCGTCCACTGCTCCCCCGGGCAGCCCCACATAGAACATGGGATTCTTCTTCCAGATCCCCAGCGTCTCCAGGTCCAGCAAGTCCGACCGGATCTGCCCATCGAGAATCTCCGCGTCGACCGCGTCGTCCCCGGCCAGTCCGCCCGCGCGCAAGTTCGCGAGCCGCGCCAGCAGCCCCTTCAACTCCTCGATGCGCCTGGCGTGCGCCGCCGCCGACCAGTCCTCGATCTTCGTGTCGTACTGGTGAAACCCCTCCGCCGTCCCCGTGCTGGGACTCCACGCAAACGCCGCGTTGAAGTAGTCCTCCACAAACGCCGCGAACGCCGGTGAAGGCTCCGGCTCCTTCCGCGCCGTCCCACACCCCGCCAGCAGCAGAATTGACAACCAGAGAGCTTTGCGCATGAACAGCCAGTCTAGCATTTGTTAAGATGGGGTCTCAGGCTCACGCAAAGACGCAAAGGGCGCAAAGCGCGCCAAGAATGAACGAGAATGAGCTTGCGAAGCAGATTGTCCACTCTGCTTTCACAGTACACAAAGCCCTCGGCCCGGGCCTATTGGAATCCGTCTATCAAGCTGCTCTTATCTGCGAGCTTAAAAACCGCGGCCTCCGCTCTGTCTGCCAGCAGCCTCTCCCTGTCCGCTACGGAAACGTTCGCCTGGATGTCGCCTTCCGCCCTGACCTCGTCGTGGAAGATAAAGTGATAGTAGAAATCAAGTCCGTCGAGACTGTCGCTCCCGTTCACAAAATGCAATTGCTAACCTACCTCCGCCTGGCAGACAAGAAGCTCGGCCTCCTGATCAATTTCAACGTCCCCCTAATCAAATACGGAATCACGAGGGTAGTCAATGGCCTCCCCGAATAGACTCTTGGCGTCCTTTGCGCCCTTTGCGTCTTTGCGTGCGTTTCTTCCCCTCCTCGCTCTTTCCATGGCCTCCGGCCAGCCCGCCCGCTTCCACCACCTCCACCTCAACACCACCGACCCGGCCGCGGCCATCGACTTCTACACCTCCAAGATCGACTGCGAGAAAGCCCGCTTCGCCGGTCTGGTGGACGCCGTGTGGGCCCAGAAATCCTGGCTGCTCTTCACCAAGGTCGACCAGCCGCCGCCGTGGGAAATCACCTCCGCCATCTGGCACTTCGGCTGGGGCGCCGAGGATATGAAGGCGACCTACCAGAAACAGCTCGACATGGGGACGAAATTCTTCACCCCCATCACCGACATCAGTTGGCTAGTCGGCGGCATGCCGTTCTATTACGCCTACGTGGAAAGCCCCGACCACGCCCTGATCGAGCTGAACACCGCCAACCACCACCGTTTCGGCCACCTGCACCTGTTGAGCGAAGATCCCGTCGCCGCCGGCGAATGGTACATGAAATACTTCGGCGCCGTCCGCCGCGCCAATCGCCCGCCCTCCCGCGAGCCGCGCTTCCACAACGGCGTGCAGTATGCCCCCAGCATCTCGCTCGTGATGGACAACGTGAACATCATCATCTACCCCATCCAGTATTCCCAGCAGGCATACTCCGATCACTGGAAGGGATCGAGCACGGCGATCTCCTCCACCAAGGACCGCGTAGTTGACCACGTCGGCTTCAGCGTCGACAACCTGGCCGAATCCCTGGAAAAACTCCGCAAGGACGGCGTGAAGGTCAGCGACGAGATCCGCTCCGTGGCCGGCGGCAAAATCAAGTTCGCCTTCGTGGAAGGCCCCGACAAGATCCGCATCGAGCTGGTAGAAGGGCACGCGAGCAGAGACCGGTGAGACCGCCGATGCGCGCCGATGCACGCCGATTTCTTCCTCTGTGTTTATCTGTGTTCATCTGCGGTTCCGTTTGCTTTCCCCAATCCACCCCCGAGTTCGTCCACGGCGATGAGTGCCTCTTCTGTCACCGCAACGACATCGGCCCCGGCTGGCAGAAAAACGCCCACGGCATCGCCGTCCGCCAGCGCGAGGACGCCCCCGGCCTGCCTGAACTTCCTGGCATTGAGTACTACCTAGGCAGCCGCCGCCGCGTGCGCTTCCTCAAGAAGGAAGGCTACGGCAAATTCGCCCTGCTGAACACGCAGGCCGTCCTCGGCCCTGACGGCAAGGTCCAATCCTGGATCGACCGTGACAACCCCGCCTGGGACCAGAACCGCTTCGCCGACCGCTGCGCAGGATGCCATTCGACCGCCGTCGATCCCAGGACCAAATCCTTCGCCGCGTTCGGCCTCGATTGCTACACCTGCCACGGCAACGTCAACCTGGAGCACACCAATGACACCTCGCTGATCTGGCTCTCGAAGAAGCGCCGCAGCGAAGCAAAGGCCGTCACCGCCATCTGCGCCCAGTGCCACCTGCGCGGCTCCAAATCGCGATCCACGGGCCTCCCCTACGCCACCCGCTTCGAAGCCGGCGGCAACCTCTTTCAAGATCTGGAAGTAGATTTCGCGAAAGCGGGCGACCTCAACCTCAACCCCGGCGATCGCCACGTCTACCGCAGCGTCCGCGACGTGATCCAGAATGGCGCAGACTCCCCCACCTGCCTTACCTGCCACCGCGTCCACGCCAACACCAGCGCCCCCCACCGCCGGGTCTTGCGCGCCCCCATCTGCGCCGATTGCCACAACGAATCCGGCCCCATGAAGGCCCTCAAACCCTACGAGGTCCACAGCCCGTTATGTGAGTATTAGGCACGTACGCGCAATGTCCTGCGGTTAAGCACCCGCCGTTCCCCCGCTCACCCGTGCCTGCAGCTTCCGCATCCCCCGCAACCAGCGATCGTAATCTCCCGCCTTGCGCCGGAAATACTCCGCCACCTCCGGATGCGGCAGAATCAAGAAACGTTCCTCCGCCAGCCCCGCCACCACCGCCCCCGCCACTTGCTCCGGCTCGATCGCCTCGTCCAGCAAGAACGCAAACGGCCCCGCCTCCGGACCCTGGAGCAGGTTCGTCTTCACCCCCTGCGGGCACAAGCACGATACCTTGATCCCGCGGTCCCCGTACGTGATGGCGAGCCACTCCGCCAGCGCCACCGCCGCGTGCTTGGTCACCGCGTACGGCGCCGATCCGATCTGCGTCAGCAGCCCCGCCGCCGACGCCGTCTGCAATAAGTACCCCACGCCCCGCTCCAGCATCCGCGGCAACACCGCCCGGGCCGCGTACACGTGGGCCATGAAATTGATCCTCCAGATCCGGTCCCACACCGCATCGGACGCCTCGACGCCTCCCGCCGCCCCAATCCCCGCATTCGAGCAGAATAGGTCGATCTCCCCGTACGCCTCCCGCGCCCGCTCCACCAGTCGGACCACCTCCGCCTCGACGCTGACGTCCGCCGTCACCGCCATCCCGTCAATGGCCTCCGCAACCCTCTTCGCCCCCTCGCCGTCCACATCGGCCACGACAACCCCGCGCGCTCCCTCGGCCGCAAACCGCACGCACATCGCGCGCCCGATCCCGCTAGCTCCTCCCGTCACCACGACCACTTTGTCTTTAAGATTCATCTCCCCCCTTTGCGTCTTTGCGTGCGCCTTTAAAGTCGCCCCCGTAGCCGATCCCGATACCGAATGCACTTCTCCAACACGCGCCGATACTCCTCCACCTCCACATCCCGCTCGCAGCACGCCAGCATCAGGTTCCCGTCGTCGCGGAAATTGCCGTCCCACTCGACTACCTGCTCGTCGCTCCACTCCGGCCGGTACTCGCGCATCTTCTCATCCGGCATCCGGTCGAAGTAGGCCCGCAGGTTGACGCTGGTTTCGTCGGGCGGCTCCTCCCACGGCTCTTGCTCGAAATTCCACACCGGTTGATTCATGGCTTGAAAAACCACAGCCAGAAGTATTGCGTGCCCGCATCGTGACCGTACCGCATCTCGAACCGGCAGCGCGCGGCCATCTCCCGCATCTCCTGTTCGGTGAACCCCACCCCCAGCCACGTGTCGCAGCGCCGCTCGTCGGACGGCATCCCCTGCACCTGAAACTTGAACAGCGCCCCGGGCTTCAGCACCCGGTGCACCTCCCGCACGTAATTCTCGATGACTGCCTTGCTCGGGATATGCTGGAAGACGATCGTAGAAAACGCAAAGTCAAACTCCGCCTCGCCGAACATCGCCAGGTCTACGCCGTTGTTCTGGTGGATCTCGACCCCGGGGTAATCTCGCAGTGCCTCGCGAGCCTTGGCCACCATCTCTCCGCTGATGTCCACCCCGTCCACGCGCCCGAAAACCTGGGCCAGCGCCCGCGTCACCCGTCCCGTGCCGCAGCCCACCTCCAGCATCCGCATCTCGCCTGGATCCTTCCCCTGGCAGATGTTGATCATGTCGTTGAGGATCTGCTCCCGGACGTGGGCTTCCCCCGAGCGAAAAAACTCCTCGTCGGTCCA
>JACQDI010000455.1 GCA_016201195.1 Acidobacteriota bacterium
AGATCACTTCGCTCCCGCAGGCGGCGCTGCTCGATCGGACGATCCAGTGGATCTTCCGCAAGTCGGCTACCCACTATCACTTGGTGGTGAGCGCCTCAAGGTCGCTGGTGCCGCTGGCGCGGCAGGAGATCATCGATCTCGCGTGGAAGGAGCTGCAGGAGTTCTTCCCCGCCGCCCGGCAGGCAAAGCTCGAACGGGCGCACGTGATCAAGGAAGCTCGGGCGACCTATTCGGCGGCGCCCGGCGTGGAGACGGCGCGCCCGGGGCCGGAAACGAAGTTCCGCAACCTGTTTCTGGCTGGGGACTGGACGCGGTCCGGGTGGCCGGCCACTATGGAAGGCGCCGTCCGCAGCGGGTACCTCGCCGCGGAGGCCATCTGCCGGGCGGCGGGACGAGAAGAGAGGTTCCTACTGTAGGGTTCCATCACCGTGAACCACATCAAGTCAGCGCCATGTCATACGCGGCAAGGGGAAACGAGACTTTCTTTCTGATGCACCTGCGGTGCTTAGCTATCTCCTCCAGGCGCTTATAGACAGCGGCGTCGAAGTATGGCTCGCCGCATTTGGTGCACACCCGGGCAGGCACCTTATCCACATAGATTGTTTGGCCTCGAAACGGAACCCTGGCTTGGATCACTCGGCGCTCTACCTTGCCTTCACAAAACTCGCAGAGATTACCTTTTGGCATCTTGCTCACCTTCATTCTTCCACTTCATAAGCCGTAATGATGAGCAGCACGCTCATGAAGAGAAAACGACATACCACACAGGCCCGGCGACCGTCCGTCGTGTAGCCCACAACCTCGCAACGCGCGCCGCGAGGGTGCGTGTGAAACGTCGAACCACGGCGCCTGAGAGAATGATCCGCTCGATGTCCCCGGATTCCAACCCATCTTCTGCCATTTCTTCGATGCCATGCCCACTGAGCCGATACCGCTGGTCCCGGATCGCCTGACGAATCGGATCGATCACCTCAATCCCATTCTACCTCGGTCGGACTCTCACCAGCGAGATCCTACTTTAAATACTTTCCCAGGTCCGGATGGAGGAGCTGCTTCACCTCGGGCTGGTCGAGGTCGGCGGCGGCGAGCACGCGGGCAGGGGAGTCGATCTTGTGCGCGGGCGTTTCGCCGCGCAGCTTGGCGACGATGGTCTTCACCGCCGTGTAGCCGATGTTGAACGGGTCCTGGACCACCAGCGAGTCGATCACGCCCGCCTTCAGATCGTCGACCAGAGTGGGGCTCGAATCAAAGCCGACCAGCTTGACCTTACCGGCCAGTTGCCGGGATTTGAGCGCCTGGGCGGCGCCTACCGAGCCGGGCTCGTTTGAGGCGAAGATCGCGTTGAGATCCGAGTGTGCGGTGAGCAGATCCTCGGCTACGCCCAGCGATTTGGCGCGGTCGGACATACCGAACTGGCGCGCCACGATGCGGATGCCGGGAAAATCCTTGGCCAGCGCGTCCTCGAAGCCCTTCTCCCGCTCCAGGGTGGAGGCGCTGCCAGGCATGTTCATCAGCATCGCCACAGCTCCTTTGCCGCTCAGCACGGCGCCCACTCGGTGCGCGGCCATCTGCCCAGCCGCGTAGTTGTTGGTGGCGACGAACGACACGTAGCTCTCGGTGTCGATTGCCGAGTCGAAAATGGTGACCGGGATTTTTTCCCGGACCGCGCGCTCGACCACGCTCACCAGCGCCACCTTGTCGGTGGGGGCGAGCACGATGCCGTCCACGCGCCCGTTGATCATCGATTCGACGATCTGGACCTGGCGGCTGAACTCGGTTTCGACCGACGGCCCGTTCCAGCGGATCTCGGCGCCGGCTTCTCGCCCCGCCGCCACTGCTCCGGCGTGCACCGTCTGCCAGAAGATATGCGCCTGGCCCTTGGGCACTACCCCAATGACGAGCTTGCCTTTCCGCGAGCAACCGCCCAGCAGAGCCGCCAGCAAGCAAATGCCCGCGCCGAATTTTTTCATGATGAATGGTTATAGCATGAAAGAGTGGAACGAACGGCTGCCGCCTTACGAGAGCAGGCCGAATGGTGCCGGCGACTCGGCTCCCCGCTTTACACCTTGTTGCTGGAGTGGGCGGCGGCAGACGTGGAAGCGGGTGGCATTTGCCTGGAAGTGCTGCGGCCGCACGCGGACGATCCGCACAACTCGCTCCTGCCCCTGCGCTTCCTCGGCGCCATCCACCGGATGGTTCTGGACGGCCGGGCGCCGGAGCTCGCACGGCACTATCCGTCCGCCGGAGGGACGCCGGGAGCGGACCTGTGGGATGCGTTTCTCCACACGCTCGACCAGAACCGGGCGGCCGTCGAAGAGTGGATTGACAACCCGGTGCAGACCAACGAGGTCGGCCGCTCGGCCGCGCTTCTGGGCGGCTTCCTGGTCGTGGCTGAAACCACCGGGCTTGATCTGCGGCTGCTGGAGGTGGGGGCGAGCGCCGGCCTGAACCTTCGCTGGGACTTCTATCGCTATGAATCCGGAGATCGCGCGTGGGGCCCGGACGACTCACCGGTCCTCTTGACCGGGGTGTTTGGAGGCGGCTCGCCTCCGCTCGACGTGGTCCCACGGGTTGTCGAGCGCAGCGGCTGCGACCTCCGGCCGCTCGACCCGAACTCGCCCGAGGACCGGCTGACACTCCTCTCATACGTTTGGCCGGATCAGACCGAGCGCCTGGAGCTGCTGCGGCAGGCCCTCGACATCGCGCGCCGGGTCCCGGCCCCGGTTGATGCTGCCAGCGCGACGGATTGGCTCGCTTCGAAGCTGGCCGCGCCCGCCCCAGGTGTGGCCACGGTGGTCTTTCACTCGATTGTGACGCCGTACCTCGGCGAGGCAGGCCGCGAAGAGCTCACGTCGGTGATCTCAGCAGCCGGCCAGCGGGCGACCGAGCCGGCTCCGCTGGCCTGGCTGCGCTTGGAGCCCGGCGTGGAGCAAGGCGAGGTTCGCCTCACCATCTGGCCTGACGGGGCGGAACGGCTCATCGCCACCGCTGGGTACCACGGCCGGCCCGTGCACTGGCGCCACCATTGACGTGCGCTCCCGGGTCTCTTACACTCAGCGCGTCATGAACCGGCGAGTCTTTTGCTCCTCCCTGCTGGCGGCGCCCCTGTGGGCGGCGGCGCCCGCGATGAAGGTCACCCGCGTGGATACCATCTATTGGAAGACGCGCGAGGCGGCCCCATGGTGGCCGCACTGGATCTGGGTGAGGGTCCACACCGACTCCGGCCTTACAGGCATCGGAGAGACCTATCCACGCAACGAGGTCGAGGCGGCGATGGTGCATTCGGCCGCCGCGCGGACGCTGGTGGGCCGCGATCCGCGCGACATCGACCGCCTCTGGGCCGACTTCTACCGCGCGTTCGACTACCAGATCACCGGGGGCGCCGAGATGCGGGTGCTGAGCGCCCTCGACCTGGCCCTCTGGGACCTGCTTGGCCACTCGCTGGACACGCCGGTGTATCGGCTCATCGGGGGCCGCTCGAATCCGCAGATCCGCCTCTACAACACCTGCTTCCCGCATAAGTACGACTTCAACAAGGAGCCGGAAAGAATCATGCGCGAGGTGATGGACGGCTACGGGATCAAGGCCATCAAGGTCTGGCCGTTCGACCGCGCGGCCCAGCGGAACCGCCACCAATTCATCACGCTCTCCGACATCGAAGAGGGCTTGTTTCCGGTGCGGAAGCTGCGGGATACCTTCGGCGGCGACATCGAGATCCTCCTGGAGTTCCACAGCAACTGGAACCTGACCTCGGCCATCCGCATCGCCAAGGCTCTCGAGCCCTATAAACCGATGTGGCTCGAGGATATGCTGCTGCCCGGCAACTTCGCCCAGTACCGGCAACTGGCGGAGGCGACGTCGCTGCCACTCACCATCAGCGAGCGCATGGCTGGACGCATGCAGTTCCTGCAATTGCTCGAGGCTCGCGCGGCGAAATACGTGATGTTCGACGTGTGCTGGTGCGGCGGGCTGAGCGAGGCGCGCAAAATTGCGACCATGGCCGAGGCCTACCAACTGCCGATCGCTCCCCACACCGCCGGCGGGCCGCTGCTGTTCTACGCCTCCACTCATCTCTCAACCGCCTCCACCAACGTCTGGATCCAGGAGAGCTGCCAGCGGTTCTACGAATCCGACTGGCCCAAGATGCTGGAGAACCCGCTGGTGCCCAAAAACGGCAGCATCAGCGCGCCCGAACTGCCGGGCTTTGGAATGCGGATCAAGCCGGA
>JACQDI010000575.1 GCA_016201195.1 Acidobacteriota bacterium
ACGAAGGCCGCCGTCTGCCAGATCTCTTTGTCGATCATCACCCAGGCGCCCGGCATTTCGGTCCCTTCGATGCCGTTGCTGAGCAGCTTGAACAGGGACTGCTCATCAGGCGCACGCGGCAATCGGGGCCGGGCCAGCGAAGGGCCGCGGCTCCCTTCACCCGCAGGGCCGTGGCAAGGGGCGCAGTGACCCTGAAACAGGTGTTGCCCGCGTTTCACGTCGGCGGGCGTAGTGAAAGGGTTTTCCTTCGGAACCTTGTCGTCGGTCAGAGTGGGGTCCTGCGCCGCCAGGGAAAGTGCGAAGAGAAAAGCAGTTGCCAGTGCCCGGACCATGCCAACACCTCGGATTCGGGTTCAAAGTATAGCACGGCGTTGGTGGGATAAGCCTCTGGCTTGTCCACCCTCCGGCCGCAACGCGGACACGGACGGCTGCAAGCTTCCTACGCCGGCACGATCCGGTGCAGGCGGATCGGGAGGAGCTTCGCATACCGCTCGAAGTCGTGGTCCAAGGAAAAGATGGCATAGTTCAACCGGGCGGCGACAGCGCAGATCAGAAGGTCTGCCGGCGCGCCGGTCACGCCGTGCTCCCGGCAGAGATTGAAGAAGCGGGCGGCCTCGACGTAGTCCGTCGTTTCGATCGGAGTGTCGAGGAAGGCGGCAAGCCGGGCGGCCAGCTCGGCGAATTGCTGTCTGAGGCGCACCCCGGAAAGGATCTCCTGCCGGATGGGCCCGATCAGTTGTACGCGACCCTCACGGACCAGATCCGACCATTCGCCGACCACAAGCCGCTGCTCGATATTCAGAGAATCGGGCCTGCGCCGCAGGGCCAAGGACCAAACCGACGTATCCACCAGCGCCATCACCGGCGTTTTCTCCGGCGCAGGCGCTTGTAGTCATAGTTGGGGGCATAGTCGATCCGGCCGACCAGCCCCAGAATCCGAAGTTGCTCGCGCCGCCGCACGTACTCTTCGAGGGCGGCAGTAACCGCCCCTTTCTTCGTTTTGTGCCCGCCGATGCGTCTGGCCTCGTTAATCAGCCGGTCGTCCAGGGCCAAGTTGGTCGCCATTGAGATCGCCTCCCCTCCCACACATGATTATACACATTTACATGTGTGGACGTTGCCTGTCGCGAGGGCTTCCCCCAGTTGTGGTAGCCTACGATTTTCTTCTACTAAGGAGGAGAACACGATGAGCACGACAGCGACGGCGCCGAATCCGGCAGTGGCACAGCTCTTGCAAAGCCTGGACCACGAGCACAACACAACCATGAGGGTCCTGAAGGCCGTGCCGGCGGACAAGCTCGACTTCAAGCCCCACGAGCGCAACATGTCCGCGGGCGAGCTGGCCTGGCATATCGCCTATTCACAATATGGCTTGGCCCAGATCGTGGCGACGGCGGCGTTTGAGGGATATCAGCAGCCGCCGGCTCCAGCGACGCTCGACGAGATCGTGACCGGCGGCGAGAGCTACTATCAGAAAACGCGGGAGGTGCTGTCTTCCTTGACCCCCGAGCAGCTCTCGGCGAGCATCCCGCTGCCGGGTGGGCGCAGCATCCCGGCCGCCGCGCTGATGTGGAGCGGCGTGCTGTTTCACCAGATTCATCACCGGGGCCAGTTGTCGGTCTACATCCGGATGGCGGGCGGCAAAGTGCCGTCGATCTACGGCCCGTCCGGCGACGATAATCCGTTTGCCTGAGTTCGAGACGAAACTCGAGCGGCTGCGGGCGTGGCTGGCGGCGGAGCAGTGTGACGCCGTGGAGATCACGCGCTACTCGTGGCTCGCCTGGCTGCTGGGCGGAGCTGAGGCCCGGGTGCTGATGGCGGCCGAGCGCGGCGCCTGCTCGGTGACCGTGACGGCCGAGCGGGCAATTCTGGCAGCCAACAACATCGAGGCCCCGCGATTGAAGGAAGAGGAGATCGCGGGGCTGCCCCTCGAATGGGTCGTTTACAACTGGTGGGAGCCGCCTCCGAAGCTGGCGCCGCCCGGCGTCAGGATGGCCGGCGAGATCCCGGTTTCGCTGCGATTTGAACTGCTCAACGCCGAGGTGGAGCGCGCCCGCGGGCTGGGAGGCGACGCGGGGCAGGCGATCGAGGCGGCGGCGCGCGGCCTCGGACCGGGTCTAACCGAGTTCCAGATCGCCTCGCGGATGGCCGAGCAGGCCATCGCCCGGGGGCTCGTTCCGGTGGGGCTGTTCGTGGCCGCCGACGAACGCGGAAAACAGTTTCGCCATCCGATTCCGAGCGGGAAGATTGCGCAGCGGAACGCCATTCTCAGCCTGGTCGCCCGCCGGCAGGGCCTTCATGCCAGTGTGACGCGGACCGTTTCGTTCGGCCCCGCCTGCGAAGAGATGCACCACCGGCACCGTGCAGTGAGCCAGGTCCACGCGGCGATGCTGGCCGCCTCTCGCCCCGGCGCGCGGCTCGGCGAGATCTTCGCCGTGGCCCAGAACGCCTACCGTGATGCCGGCTTCCCCGAAGAGTGGCGGCGCCACCACCAGGGCGGTCCGGCCGGTTATGAGCCGCGCGAGGCCCGTGCCACGCCGGGGTCCGAGGTGGCGTTGCAGGCCCCGCAGATGGTCGCCTGGAACCCGACCATTCGCGGCTCGAAATCGGAAGAAACCGCCCTGGTTACCGAGAGCGGTATCGAACTGCTCACCCACACCGGCCAGTGGCCGGTTTTGCCGGGTCCTGTGCCGCTGGCGGACATCTTTCTGCTATGATGGAAGAAGGAACACCATTAGGAAGAAGATTGAATATGGCCTTGAACATCAAGCACGCCGAGGCCGATCGCTTGGCCCGGGCTCTGGCTAAGAAGACGGGTGAGACCATCACCGAAGCTGTGATGAACGCCTTGCGAGAGAGGCTCCGTCGGGAGGAGGGACGGGTCTCTTTACCCAGCCTAAAGGCGGAACTTCTTGCTATTAGTGACCGCTGCGCTTCCCTTCCAGACTTTGATACCCGAAACGCCGAGGAGATTGTTGACTACGACGAGCACGGGATTCCTCGATAGGCCCTTATGGTGATTGACACCTCGGCGGTGCTGGCCATTCTGCTGAAGGAGTCAGAACGCGAGCTTTTCATCGAGGCGATCCAAGCGGATCCGGTGCGGCTCATCTCGGCAGTTTGCGCGCTGGAGGCAGCCATGGTCATCCAAGCGCGGAAACGAGAGCCGGGCGGGCGAGAACTAGACCTGCTGTTTCACAAGGCGAAGCTCGAGGTTGTGTCATTCGGCGGTGAGCAGATCGAGGCGGCGCGGAGTGCGTGGCGCAAGTTCGGCAAAGGCAACCATCCGGCGGGACTGAACTTCTGCGACTGTTGCGCTTATGCGCTGGCCCAGGTTTCCGGTGAGCCGTTGCTGTTCAAGGGAGTGGACTTCTTAAAGACCGATATCAAAGTTGTGTTGGGGTGAGACGGAGTTCAGGGGTAGGACAAGCAAGCCAGAGGCTCCCCCACAACTGTGGTATAAGAAAACGTGCCCCGACGACGTCTCTTTCACGGATGGTGGATTACCGTCGCCGTCTTCTTCACCTTCGGCATCGCCGTGGGGATCCCCTATTACGGCATGCCGTTTTTCTACGACTACTATCAGAAAGACCTGGGCTGGGCGCGGTCGCAGATCACGCTGGGGATCCCGCTGGCGGTGCTGTTCATCATCTGGGTAGGGCCGGTGTTTGTCCACCGCTTCAGTCCCCGAAAACTGATTTTGCTGGGCACGGCGCTCACCTGCATTGCGTTTGTCGGCTTCGGGCGGATGAGCGGCGAGCTGTGGATCTACTACGCGCTGTGCTTCTTCTACATGGTCGGCTACATCTTCTCCGGGCCGATTCCGCACCAGGTCCTGATCGCCCAGTGGTTCCGCAACCAACGGGGACTGGCCATGGGGGTTACCTACCTGGGCGTCGGCCTGTTCGCAGCGATCTCCGCCAAGGGCATCGCCAAGCCGCTCACCGAGATGTTCGGCTGGCACTGGGCGTTGGTCATCATGGGCCTGCTGATGTTCCTGGCATGGCCGCTGGCGCTGTTCCTCATCCGCGACCGGCCGGCGGAAATGGGGCTCTTTCCCGACGGGGCCGCCGACGATGGCGGCTATGTAGCGCCCGCGCCGCACAGTTTCGGCCACCTGGTCCGGCAACGCGCTTTCTGGCTGCTGGTGGCGGGCAGCTTCTGCTCGATCGGCTCCATCGGGTCGATCAACCAGCACATGAAGCTGATCTTCCTGGACCAGGGGTTCACCGACCAGCAGGTGCTGAACCAGACATTCAGCGACGCGCTGTTCGCCATCGGAATCTCCAGCATGGCGGGCCGCATCGTGATGGGGTGGCTGGCCGACCGGTTCCCGAAGAAATACGTCATGTTGTCAACCTACGCGCTGGTGGCGATCACCATCCCGCTGCTACACCTAGTGCGGCCGCCCGGCACTCCTTATGTGTTCGCCATCCTGTTCGGGTTCGGCATGGGGGCCGATTACATGCTGATCCCGCTGATGGCCGCCGAGCAGTTCGGCCGTAATACGCTCGCGCGGGCCATGGCCATCATTCTTCCTACCGACACCATCGGCCAGTTCTGGTTTCCTTACGGGGTCTCCCTGCTGCGCGAATCCTTCGGCTCCTACACCGTCGCGTTGGGGGTGATCTTCTCGCTGGCGGCCATCGGGGCGGCCGCCGTCGCCATGCTCCCGAGACACGGGAGACAGGATGAAACACTTCACGTATCAGAACCTGCACGAGCTGCAGTCGGACGCTGAGCGGCTGGGCGCTTCGCGTGTGCGGTTCGAGGAGGACGCACAGCGGGTGCGCTCCATTCTGGCCCGGCCGGTGCAGGTAGGCGGCTTGCGGGTGGGCAACTCGATCGCCATTCACCCCATGGAGGGCTGCGACGGAAGCCTGGACGGGGCGCCCGGCGAGCTGACCTGGCGTCGCTACGAGCGCTACGGGTCGAGCGGGGCCAAGCTGCTGTGGTTCGAAGCGACGGCCGTGCGCGCCGACGGCCGCGCCAACACCCGCCAGCTCTGGATCCATGCGGGCACGGTCGGGGACCTGGGCCGGATGCTGGAGCGCACGCGGCAGCTCCACCGCGAGATCTACGGCGCCGCCGACGATCTGCTGGAGGTCCTGCAGCTCACACATTCGGGCCGCCACAGCGCCCCGCGGAAGGTCGTTCCGTCCCATAACCCGTACGTGGACGCCAAGACCGGCGTCCCGGCGGATTATCCGCTGATCTCGGACGACGAGTTGGAGCGGCTCGAGGACGACTATGTGGAGGCGGCGCGCCTGGCGCACGCGGCCGGTTTCCGCGCTGTGGATATCAAGACGACCCACGGCTACCTGATGATCGAGCTGCTGGGCGCCAAGCGGCGGGAGGGCCGCTACGGCGGGCCGCTCGAGAATCGGCTGCGGCTGCTCCGGAATGTGATCGGCAAAATCCGCGCCGCGCTCGGGGACCGCCTGCTGCTGTGCGTGCGCCTGGGCTGCTTCGATGGCCTGCCCTATTACAAGGACCCGGAGACCGGCGTGGGCGTGCCCTGCCGCTACGAGGCGCCCTACCCCTACGGCTTCGGGGTGGATCCGGCCGACCCGTTGCGGGAAGACCTGACCGAGGTGAAGCAGGTGATCCGCTGCCTCGAGAGTTGGGGCGTCAAGCTGCTGAACGTCTCCTCGGGCAGCCCCTACTTCAACCCGCACGTGGGACGGCCGTTCGAGAAGCCGGACGAGGGAAACTACGAGCCCCCCGAGCACCCCTTGCTGGGCGTGGACCGGCACTTCCGCATCGCCGGCGAGCTGCAACAGGAGTTCCCCGATCTGCCGATGGTGGGGACCGGCTATAGCTGGCTGCAGAAATACTGCGTCAACGCGGGGGCGAAGAACATTGATGAGGGGCGCATCCGCTTCTTCGGCGTCGGCCGGGGGTCGCTCGCTCATCCCGATTTCGCCCGCGAGGCGCTCGAGCGCGGCGAGCTCGACGAGCGCAAAGTCTGCAAGACCCTGACCTTCTGCACCTTCCTGATGCGCCAGAAGAATCACCCCATGGGCCAGTTTCCCTGCGGCTGCCCGCCTTTCGACAAGGAAGGCTACGGGCAGATCATGAAGCAGGCGGTTGCGGCAAAGAGGGCCGAAAAAAAGTAATGGCGCTGCACATTGAAACCAAACAGATGGAGCCGGATGTCACGGTGATGGAGTTCAAGGGGAAGATCACTATGGGACTCGAGAGCCAACGAATCGAGGCCCAGGTCGACGAGCTGCTGCGCCAGCACAAGACCAAACTGGTGTTCGACCTGACTGGCGTCGAATACGTGGACAGCACGGGGATGGGCGTGATCGTTTCCTGCTTCAGCAAGACCTCGCGGGCCGGGGGAGCGCTGCGCGTGGCGGGCCTGAACGACCGGGTGCGGCAGCTTTTCAAGATCACCCGCGTGGACACCGTTCTTTCCTTCTACCCGACGGCGCAGGCAGCGGCCGAAAACCCCTGGTGAGTTCGGCGGTTTTGCTGTATCCTGGTGGCCATGCTGCTGCAAATTGATACCAAACAGATTGAGCCGGACGTCACGGTGCTGACGTTCAGCGGCAAGATCACTCTGGGGCGCGAGAGCCAGCGCATCGAGATGCTGGTGAAGGAGCTGCTGCAACAGAACCGCAAGAAGCTGGTCTTTGATCTGGCGGGCGTTACTTACATCGACAGCACGGGGCTGGGAATCATCACTTTCTGCTCGGCGACGGCGCAGGCCGGCGGCGGGGCGTTGCGTGTAGCCGGCGCGAGCGGCATCGCCGAGAAGCTCTTCCAAATGACTAGGCTTGACAAGATCATCCCCCTCTACCCCAGCGTCGACCAGGCCTGTCAGGACTTCACGCTGCCGGCGTAGCAGGGGCTCCAAAGGCGCACGCCAAGACGCAGAGAACCAAAGGACTTCTTTGCGAGCTTGGCGGCCTTGGCGTCTTGGCGTGAGCTATGGTGTGCTCCGGGCGCGGCGGATGACGTTGCCGGCCTGCATGGCCCGCTCCGCGGCTTCCAGGTACTGGCGGGTGTTGGAGAAGCCGCGGATCCACTCCAGGTAGTTGGTCACCGTTTGTTCGATGGGCACGTCGGCGCGCCAGCCGAGCGACTGGAGGGCGCTTACGTCGCTGACCGTGTGCCGCGTATCCCCCACCCGAAACTCTCCGTTGACCACCGGCTCGAGCGAGCTGCCCGCGGCCTTCAAGACCACCCGGGCGAAGTCGAGGACCCTCATCGCCCGGCCCGGGCCCACGTTGAACACGCGGTAGTCGGCCGCGGGGGATTCGAGCACCAGGACATTGGCCCGGGCCACGTCGCCGACGTCAATGTAGTCCCGCAACTGCATGCCGTCTTCGTAGACCACCGGTGGGAGGCCGGCCAGCACCCGCAGGCAGAAGATGCGGCAAACGCCGGAGTAGGCGTTGTAAAAGGAGTTGCGCGGGCCCTGCACGTAGGTGTAACGCATGCTGACTGCGGGGATGCCATAGCGGCGGCCGAGGTTCAGCGCCAGCAGCTCCACTGCGTACTTGGAGATGCCGTAAGCGGTATGGGGTCGCGAAACGGCTTCGTCGATCAGCAGCGGCTGGAGGTCGCCCGAGCAATGCGGGCATTTCAGCTCCCACTCGCCGCGCTCGAGTTGCTCCACCGGCCGGGGGCCGGGGTAGATCACGCCGTGCTCGCGGCACTCGTACT
>JACQDI010000010.1 GCA_016201195.1 Acidobacteriota bacterium
CGTCGGGGTCATTGTCTCGCCAGTCGGTACCCATGTTGGTCCCGCTGGTGTGCGAGGCGACAATGCCGTTGAACTTCTTCAGATAAGCGTAGAACATCGCCGTGTCCGGCGCGTGGACCACCGGCGTCTCGTCGGTTCGAGCCAGGCGCGGCAGCGGGCGGATCCCGCGCTGGGCGAAGATCACGTTGCGGTGCCCCTCCGGATACTGCACGCTGCGCTCGTAGCTGAACATGGGCACGAAGTGGCCCGGGCTGTGAAAAATGTCGGTGAGCTTCTGGGAGATCCACCAGCTATATTCGCGCGCCGCGCCATTGTCGTGGTCGCAGCAGCCCACCCAATCCATGTAAGAGGCGTCGAGCATGTAGCGGTATTGGTCGAGGATCGTGCCGTCGTTGCCGCCATCCATGGAGATTTCGCTGTGGCGGTGAAATTCCCCGCGCAGGATGCGCAGCGGATTGGCCGGGGTCGGAAGCCGGTAGCTGCGCATCTTGGCCACGGCGGCCTGCTCGGCCTTGTCCTGCGGGTCTGCGCCGGCCACCGTGACGGCGGCCGCCTGCTGGACGGCGAGCGCAGCGGCGGCGGGCGCAAGCGCCAGGCGATTCAGGTACAGGTCGTTCTGATAGGGGTCATCGACGACTTCCTCTTCGGTGGAGGTGTGGATGCCCGGCATGTAGGACATCGCGCGGAACTGGCGGCGCCCATCGGAGGAGCCGATGACCAGCAACTCGCCGGGCTTCACCGCCACCGCCGCGGGCCTGTTCCCGAGGACGTTGTCGGTGTGGTGAAGGTAGATCGGGCCGGTCCACGCGCCGCCGCTGTAGGAGGCGGCGTACTCGGTCCACACCGTGCCCAGGTTGCTCCAGAAAATCGGGAACATGCTGCGGCAGACCAGCCACAGGCGTCCCGAGGCGTCGATGGTGAGACGCGGCAGCGTGTTGCGCGGCCCCCGGCGGGCGTAGGCCGGGCCGGCGGTGGCGCGATGGGCGCCGCGGTTCTTCCAGGCATCGAGGTCAGGCCGCTTCCACTCGTCTGCATCGGTCTGCCGGTCGGGCTGATCCAGGCCGGGCGCGGGCGCGCCCGGCAATACCGAGCCGAGGTCGGCGGCGGTCTCCACTACCTGGCCGTTTTTGGTAAAACCGCGCAATCGGATGGCGCGACCCGCGTAGAGGGCCACCCCGCTCGATTCGTCGGCGCCGAAATCCTTGCCCCATCGCTCGCCTCCCTCTTCGTAGGCGACCCAGAGCGTGCCGCCGGGATCGTAGGCGATCGATGGGTAGGCCTCATAGGCGGCGCTGGCCGCAGCGGGACGCTCGGGGCCCCACGCGCCCGGTCCGGTGGCCGTCCGGAAGTAGACGTCGTAGTTGCCGTTGCGGTAGGAGTCCCAAGCCACCGTCACGCGCCCCGCCGAGTCCGCAGCGATTGCCGGATTCCATTCGTTGCCGCTGGAGCTGGCAACGGTAGCGGCCGCCGAGAAGGCATCGCCATTCTGCACAGCGGCAAAGATGGCCGCCTTGCCGTTGCGCCAGCCCTGCCAGGCCACCCAAACGCGCCCGCTCGAGTCGGTGGCCGCTGCCGGATCGATGTCCGAGCCGGGCGCGGTCGAAACCCGTACCGGCGCTCCGGGTTTGCCGTTCTCCACCAAGCGCGCCCAAAGATCGAAATTGCCCTTGTCGTTGGCCGACCAGAAAACCCAGGGGCGGCCTTTGCCGTCCACGGCCACCGCCGGGCGATACAGGTCGCCGCCGGGAGGGGTAATGGCGAGCGGCTCGTTCCATGCACCGTTCGCGAACCGCTGCAACAGGATCTGGTCGCCGCCCGGCTGGGAGGTCATGTTTTCGAAGCGGTTGGGCGTGTTGCGAATGCGGTTGTGATCCGGGTGGTGTTTGAACTCCAGGTAGGCCACCCAGACCGCCCCCGTTTTATCGGAGGCCGCCGCCGGGTAGTCCTGCTCTTCCGGACTGCTGGTGATCCGCGTGGCCGCCGGAATGCGCTCGGCGACGGCTTTACCGGCGAGCGCCGTCTTCTTCCGGCCGAACGGAATCTCGGCGAGGCGCACGGAGAAATCGCCCTGCGCCGTGCGGACATCCAACTCGCTGTCGTCGCTTTCCCCCTCGAGCTGCACGATGACGCCGTTGGCGACCACCGGGCGATTGGGGGGAATGATCGCGCCGCCGAACAGGCGGACCTGGTGGGTGCTCATCTTCCACCGATTGCCCGGCAGCATGGCGTCGTCTCCATCGAATCGCCACGGCTCGACCGAGACGATGCGGGCGCCGCGAGCGGTAACGCCGCCGTCCCAGTTGGTCGCCGCGGTATCCCCGACGCCGAGCAGGATCCTCACACCTACGGCCGCGCCGGCGGGCGCAGCACCGCATAGCAGAACGGCCAGCAGAATGAATCGAGACATCGTTCCCCCTCGATTTGGTGATTTGTTGATTTGGTGATTTGTGATTGAACCGCGCTCCGCAAA
>JACQDI010000516.1 GCA_016201195.1 Acidobacteriota bacterium
CCGGTGGATCTCGCCGATCGCCGGGTCGTTCGGATCCCGCACGGCGAACAACAACTCAAACTCCGGATAGTCCTGCGCGGCGTGGCTGCGGACGCATTCGTAGAAGTGGCGATCGAGACCCCGCACCGGTTTGAGCACGGAAACCGGAGGAGTGAACGCCGCGAGCGGCGGGCGTCGAAAGCGCAAGGCGGCTGCGAGCGCGGCCAGGTAATAGAGCCCGCCCGCCCCCAGCAACAATCCCAGGACCAGCGCGGCCGGGCTCACAGCGAGATCAAGGCCACGCCCACCGACACCAGGATTGCTCCGGCCCAGCGATGCGGGCCGACGGTTTCCTTCAGGATCAGGCGCGCCAGCACCGTCTCCACCACGTAGGCGGCGGCGGTGGCCGGAACGGCGAAGCTCAGCTCGGCAACCGAAATCAGGCCCATGAAGGAGAAGAAGGAAACGGCGAAGGCCAGGATCGAAAGTACAATCCAGCGGTTGCGGACGATCACCCCCAGCGCCCGCCCGAGCTCCCCGGGTCGGAAGTCATCGATCACATCGTGCTGCTTCATGCCGGCGGTCATCATCAGGTCCCCGGCCGCCGTGCCCGCCACCACCATTGCCAGCAGGAAGAATGACATGGTCACCGCCCGGAGCTGTTCGCGGGTGTCCGCCCCACCAGAATCACCCCGGCGGTGATCACCAGTGTGCCAACCCAGCGGATCGGACCCACGGCTTCGTCCAGGAACCACCAGCCGAGCACGGTCACCAGGATGTAGCCCACCGAGGTCATCGGCAGTACGTAACTCAGGTCGGCCCAGCTCAGCACGATCATGTGGGCCAGGAAAAACACCACCAGCAGGCCGACTCCCGCCAGCACATAAGGGTTGGCCAGCGCCCGGAAGGAGGAAACCATCAACCTGACGGGGCTATAGGAGGCGATGCTGCCGACCTGTTGCATCCCGTGGCGGAGCACCACGTTGCCCAGGGCGTTGGCCACCACAATGATCAGAAGGCAGATCTTGGTTTTCAAGGATTAGTCGCCTGCCACGGCGTCAGAGACGGGCTGTGACTGGCGCTGCTCGGCCACGAACTTCTTCCGCTTGGAGCGCAGGGCCAGGTATTCTCGCGCCTCTTTGGCCAGCCTCCGCCTCTCCGCCCCGTTGAACAGGGCCTTACGCACGATCCGCCACACGACTTTGGGCCGGAAATAGAATTCGCCGTAGAACCGCTCCACCGCTTCCACCAGCTCCCCGCGATCGAGGCCGGGATAGATGATGTTCGGCAACTGGTGTCCGCCGTCGTCGGTCATCGAGTCGATCGTGATCAGGTTGTTTTTCTTGACGTAATCGTAAAACTCGGTGCCGGGGTAAGGGTGGGCGATCGAAACCTGGATGGTCTCCGTATCCAGGCGCTTGGCGAATTCAATAGTGCGGTTGATCGATTCACGGGTCTCGCCGGGCAAGCCGATGATGAAGTCTCCATGCACCACCAGCCCCAGTTTTTTGCAGTCGCCGGTAAAGTCGATGGCCCGCTCGACCGTCGCGCCCTTCTTGATGTTCTTCAGGATCTGCGGATCGCCCGACTCGTAGCCCACGATGAGCAGGCGGCAGCCGGCGTCCTTCATCGCCTTCAGCGTCTCGTAGTCGACCGTCACGCGCGAGGTGCAGGACCAGGTGAAGTTCAGCGGCTTGAGCTTGGCGCACAACTCGATCACCCGCGACTTGCGGATGTTAAACGTGTCGTCGTCAAAGAAGATTTCCTTCAGGCCGGGAAAACTCTCCAGGGCGAACTTCGCTTCCGCCGCTACATCGTCGGCCGACCGCGTGCGCCAGGGATGACCCGAAAGCGTCTGCGGCCACAGGCAGAACGTGCACAGAGCAGGGCAGCCCCGCTCGGTGAAAAACGACAGATACGGGTGCAGCAGGAACGGCACGTTGTAACGGGTGATGTCGAAGTCCCGCTTGTAAACCTTGGTCACCCAGGGCAACGAATCGAGGTCCTCGATCTTGGGGCCTTCCGGGTTGTTCTGGAACCTGCCGTTCTTGCGGAAGCTGGCCCCAGCGATCTCCGCGAGCGGCTTGCCGTTGGCGAAATCCACGATCGGGTAATCGAACTCGCCCCGCACCACGAAATCGATCGCCTTGGAGGCCAGGCTCTCCTCGGGCAGCACGGACACATGCGGGCCGACGAAGGCGATCTTCAGGCGGGGGTTCGAGTCCTTCATCATCTCCGCCATCCGCACGTCGCTGTAAAAGCCCGGGGTCGAGGTGAACAGCACCAGGAACTCGAAGTCCCGGGCCATGGCCACGGTCTGCTCGATCGAAATCTTGTGGGGAGGGGCGTCCACCACCTTGGCGTCCGGCAGCATCCCCGCCGGGTAGCACAGCCAGATGGGGTACCAGTAGGACTCAATCTCGCGCGTCGCCGGCCAGCGCGAGCTGGCCCCGCCGTCGAAGCCCTCAAACGAAGGCGGGTTCAGAAACAGGGTTCTCATTGCGCCTCGCGGAGACCGACACTGCCCCGGGTCCCCAAAACCTTGCTAAACCGTATCCGCCCGGCTATTGGCTGTCAGTCGCAATCAAGCCAACTTCCACGGAAGAGGGTTCGAAGCGGTAATCGGCGTAGTGAACGGTCATGTGAGCCGGTCCGACGACGCGGGTCTCTACCGTGGTTTCCAGCCGCGCCACCACCGCCAGGCCGTGGGTGGTCTGGTAGTCGCGCGTAAACTGAACCTTCTTGATGAAGACCGAAGGGTTCTTGACGAACAGGCCCGATTCCCGGACCGGCAGATAGGTGCGGGCATCGATCCACAGCGTGCCCTTGAACAGCCCCTTGCGCTTGGCGCGCGGCTTGAGCTCGAAAACGTGCACCTCCCGCCCGTCCCATTCGCGCCGTCCCTTGTAAGCAAACTTGTAGTTTGCCGGGATGACGGCCAGGGACTGATCCTTTGACTCGCGGACCTGGATCTCGGTGTTCAGGTAGCGGGCGATGACGTCGCTCTTGACGGCATTATCGCCCTCAAACCGCAGGTGGTCGTAGGTGATCCGGCCCAGGCGGGAGATATGGCGCAGCGCCGACAGCCGCCCGTGTTTGTGGAGTTGGGGGATCTCGGCGTCAATCGAAACCTCGGCGGTCGATCCGTTGAGGCGATCCTGCTGGCTGCGGGTGGCCGCCAGGTAGGAATCGAGCACCTGGTTGGACACATCACCGCCGGGTTCAGCCAGCAAACAAGACCCGACAAGTACACTAACTACTAGGACGCGGACCGAAAGCTGCATTCACCTAACCTTGAGGTACAAACCTCAAATTCTAAACCATCCGCCGGGGCATCTGCAACTGCTTTTCGTCCCCATGCCAGTATTCTAGATGCTGGCCAGCGGAAAAAGTTACAGAAAGGCGAAGATCAGGCGAAACAAGGGCTAACCCAGGGCTAACCCAGGGCTAGCCCCCGGGTTCGCCCGGCTCATTTCGACCAGGAAGCCTTCTGCTTGCGCCGACGCTGCCAGCCGCCCATCCAGGCAAACGAATGGCCGCCTCCGCGCGTGCTCCTTGGTCCAGACCAGTGCAGCCGCCAGTTGCAGTGCGTCGGCAGCGTGCAGTGGGGGGGCCAGTTCGAGAACCTGGACCGGGCCCGCAAGCGCCTGGCCATCATCCTGCCCATCACCGTGGCCATCATCTTCGCCCTGCTGTTCTTCGCCTTCGGCTCGACCGTCTATGCGGGGCTTGTTCTGCTCAACGTCCCCTTCTCGCTGGTGGGTGGGATCATCTTCCTCTACCTCCGGGGCATCAAACTGAGCGTCTCGGCGGCGGTGGGATTCATCTCCCTGTTCGGCGTGGCGGTGATGAGCGGGGTGCTGGTGGTGGCCGAGATCCACCGGCGGCGGCTCGAGCCGGGGGTACGGCTCGAAGAAGCCGTGATCCACGGCGCCCTCGCCCAGATGCGCCCGGTGCTGATGATGATCCTGGTGGCTTTGCTGGGCATGGTGCCGGCGGCGCGCGCCACCGGTATCGGCTCCGACGTGCAGCGCCCCCTGGCCACGGTGGTGGTCGGCGGCCTGCTTTCCACATTGTTCCTGACGTTGCTCGCCCTGCCCGGCTTATATTACTTGGTGGCAGGCCGCGTAAAGGAGACCCGAGAATGAGCCCGCCGGTGAAGCTGTTGCAGATCTATATTGATGAGACCGACCTGTGGGCCGAGACCCCGCTCTACGAAGCGATCGTCCGCCGGTTGCGGCAACTGGAGGTCTCGGGCGCCACCGTCCAAACCGGCAGCATGGGCTTCGGCAGCCACATGCAGGTCCACCACAAGCGCCTCTTCGGCATCTCCGACGACCGCCCGATCATCATCAGCGTGGTGGACAACGAGGAGAAACTGCGTCGCATCCTGCCGGAGATCCGCAAGATGGTCAAAGAGGGCCTGGTCTTTCTTCAGGACGTCGAGGTCATCCCCTGAGCTTACTTCACCACCAGCACGCTGGCCGGCGATAACCGGGTCAGGTTCTGCGAGGTCCCGCCCCAGATCCGGTCAAAGACCCTCGAGTGGCCCATGAAGCCGATGACTAGCAGGTCGTAGTTGCCCTCGCGGGCATGCCGGATCACGCTCTCCACGGCATGACCGGTGACGATTCCGGCGTGCAGTTCCACGCCGCGGGCC
>JACQDI010000517.1 GCA_016201195.1 Acidobacteriota bacterium
CTCTCGCCGGGCAAAGACACCACGACCGGTCACTGGGAAATGGCGGGCATCATCCTGGAGCGGCCGCTGCCGCTGTTTCCGCATGGATTCCCACGCGATTTTCTCGATGAGTTCGAGCGCCGCATCGGGCGCGGGACGCTCGGCAACTGCGCCGCCTCGGGTACCGAGATCATCAAAGAGCTCGGCACCGAGCACCTGCGCACCGGCGCTGTGATTGTCTACACCTCGGCCGACAGCGTCTTCCAGGTCGCCGCCCACGAGGAGGTGGCGCCGCTCCCGGAGCTATACCGCATTTGCCAGACGGCGCGGGAGATGCTGCGGGGGCCGCTGGAGGTAGGTCGGGTGATTGCGCGACCCTTCGTGGGGGCGCCGGGATCGTTTGCGCGCACCGCCAACCGCCGGGACTATGCCGTGCCGCCGCCCCCGGGCATGCTGCTCGACCGGTTGTCGGAGCGGGGCGTTCCGGTTTACAGCGTGGGCAAGATCGCCGACGTGTTCTGCCACCGCGGCTTTGCCGGCGCGGTGAAGACCAAGACCAACGAGGAAGGAATCAGCAAGACCTTGGAGGTCGCGCGCGAGCGGCGCGACGGGCTGATCTTCACCAACCTGGTCGATTTCGACATGCTTTACGGCCACCGCAACGACGTGGAGAACTACGCCCGCGCGCTCGAGCACTTTGACCGGCGGCTGCCGGAGCTGGAGCGCGAGCTGCGGCCGGACGATTTGCTGCTGATCACCGCCGACCACGGCTGCGACCCGACTACGCCCTCCACCGACCATTCCCGCGAGTACGTGCCGCTGCTCGCCTCGGGCCCCGCCGTTCGCGCCGGGGTAAACCTGGGCACGCGCGCGACTCTGGCCGACCTGGGCCAGACCGTGGCCGTCAATTTCGGCGTGGCGATCGCCGCGGGCACGAGCTTCCTGAAGGAGATTCTCACGTGAGCAAGCGCATTCCGGTGATCGCCGGAAACTGGAAGATGTACAAGTCGGTGGCCGAGACAGCGGAGTTTTTCGAGAAGTTCCGGCCGCTGGTGGGGGAGGCAACCCATTGCGAGATCGTCATTGCGCCGCCTTTTCCCGCCCTGGCCGCGGCCGTGGAGGCTGCACGCGGTTCGCGCATCCGCGTGGGGGCTCAGAATCTGCACTGGGAAAAGGAAGGAGCGTTCACCGGTGAGGTTTCGGGGCCGATGCTGGCGGCGGCGGGCTGCACGCACGTGATCATCGGGCACAGCGAGCGGCGGCAATATTTCGGAGAAACCGACCAGACGGTGAACCGCCGGATCGGGGCGGCGCTCGAAGCGGGCCTGGCGCCGATTGTGTGCGTGGGCGAGAGGCTCGAGGAGCGCGAGGGCGGGCGCACGGAGGCCGTGTTGATTCAGCAGTTTGACGGCGGCCTCGGCGGTTTGACCCCCGAACAGTTCTCTGCGATACTGGTAGCTTACGAGCCTGTTTGGGCGATCGGAACAGGCCGCACCGCTACGCCGGAAATCGCCGCCGAGGCCCACCGCTTGATCCGGGACTGCGCCGCTCGCCGTTTCGGGGCAACGGCCGCCGAGAATCTGCGAATCCTTTACGGGGGCAGCGTCAAGCCGGATAACATCCGGGGGTTGATGGCACGGCCGGAGATTGATGGGGCGCTGGTGGGCGGCGCAAGCCTGGATCCGCGATCGATGGCCTCGATCGTCCATTTCTGACGGCTCGCACGGGAGGGGAGCAAAAGCCCGATGATGGCCCTTTTGGTGAGTGTTCACGTTTTGACGTGTGTCTTTCTGATTATTGTCGTGCTGCTGCAGAGCGGCAAGGCGGCGGACTTGGCCGGCGCTTTCGGCGGCATGGGGTCGCAGACGGCCTTCGGCCCGCGCGGCGCGGCCACGGTGCTCTCGAAAGCAACCACCGGAGCGGCGGTGCTGTTCATGATCACGTCCATCACGCTGTCGATCGTGGCCACGCGCCGGGGCAGCACGGTGGGCGGCGGCAGCTCGGTGCTCGACCGCCAGAAGACCTCGCCCACCACGCCGATCCAGACCGTGCCGGCCCCCAAGCCGTCGGTGGCGACCGAGCCTTCGAGCGGCCAGCCGGCCGACGTACAGTACAAGACGGTTTCGCCGGAGGAGATGGAGAAGGCCCTCAAGAAAAACGCGGAGCACCCGCCGGCGGAGGGCCATGCGCCGGCCCCGGGCCACAGCGCCCCGGCCGCCGGTCACAGCGCCCCGGCCGCGCCGGCAAAGAAGTAGAGCAGCCCCTCGTGCGGAGGTGGCGGAATTGGCAGACGCACTAGCTTGAGGTGCTAGCGGGAGCAATCCCATGGGGGTTCAAGTCCCCCTCTCCGCACCAATCCAATTAACAAGCTTACAAGGGATCCGGACGGGTCGCCCCTTGGGTTTTGGGGCCAGTTTGGCAGAAGTTAGACAGTTCGAGCAAGAATCCCGAACGCAGTCGCGCAGGAACACGGTCGCCAGCGGCAGGCATGTCGCCTCCAGAAAGTGCTTCGGTTTCATTATCATGGACCCCCCAGAACTGCGGGCCGACACGCGAGCCGACCCCGCCCTTCAACGGCGATTCAAGAAGGCGATCAGATCGGCCATCTCGCGTCCGGTGAAGCTGGGCCAACGGACCCCCCGCTTCTCCATTTCCGCGAGCATTTTCGGCCCGTGTTGCCAGAGGGCAGAGGCCATCTGCGGCGCCGAGAACGGTACCACATTTCTTGGCGGCGAAGACCCGGCTGCCCGCGCCGGGATTCCCCTCCTCCTCAAAGTAGCGCTTGGCGAACAGATAAGCGATGAGCTGGCTCATCTCGTTTTCCGGAAAGGTGGGAAACTCGATCCTGGTCTCGGCGGCGCGGCGGCGCATTTGGGGGAGATGGTTCCACATCGCGACACCGAGCTCGGTCAAGGTGTGTACCGCTCAGGCAGCCTTGATCAGCTCGATTTTGCCGGGCTCGCTGGTTCCCGGCGTGTGGCAGCGGACGCAGTAGCGCTCCTGAAAAAGCTTCTCTCCGGCGGCGGGATCCCTACCTGGAGGCGCTACTCCAGCGCGTCGATCGCAGCCGCGTCATCAGCTGGATCCGCGAGCGCCCGGCGGTGGCTCACCTGCGGAATTTCGGGCTGCCCGGGTTCACCACTGGCTCCAGCTGCGTGGCCCCGCGGCTCTCCAACGAGATCCTGGCCCACTGCCAAGGTGGCGAGTGGGAAGCGGCCGAAGACCTGCAGGGCGCCCTCCTGCCCCTCGAGGACCTGCGCGACGCCTGGGGTCCGGCTCGGGTGCTGCACGCGGCTACCGACTTGGCGGGTCTGGCCGCGACCGGCCCGATTCCGCCCTTTGTTTCTCGGCTGTCCGCGGCGCAACTCGACCAGTTCGCCCCGGTGGTCTGCGCCCTGGCCGAGCGCAACGCCGCACCCCGTACAGAAGCCGCCGTTGTAGCGTAGAATAAAGCCAGTGCCACTGGCGGCCGGTACGAAACTAGGTCCTTACGAGATCCTTGCTCCGCTGGGCAAGGGCGGTATGGGGGAGGTGTACCGCGCCCGCGACACGCGCCTCGGCCGCGACGTAGCGATCAAGGTGCTGCCCGAGCACCTAGCCGGCGACGCCCAGGCCCTGACCCGCTTCGAGCGCGAGGCCCGCGCCGTCGCCGCTCTGTCTCATCCCAACATTCTCGCCCTCTACGACGTCGGCTCCGAGCACGGCGTCTCCTACGCTGTTACCGAACTGCTGGAAGGCGAGACGCTGCGCAGCCGCCTCGAACAGTCGCCTCTCGGCCCCGCGAGGGCCATCGAGATCGGCGTCGAGTTGGCCGAGGGGATCTCCGCCGCGCACTCCAAAGGGATCACCCACCGCGACCTCAAGCCGGAGAACATCTTCCTGACCTCCGACGGGGTGGTGAAGATCCTCGACTTCGGACTCGCCCGCTGGCGCCCGACCTCGCCGCAAGAACAGGCCGGCGCCTCCACGGAAACGGAGACCGAAGCGGGCCACGTCCTGGGAACCATCGGCTATATGTCGCCAGAGCAGGTACGGGGGGAGCGCGCCGACGCGCGCAGCGATATCTTCTCCCTGGGCTGCGTCCTTTACGAGATGTTCGGCCGGGAGCGCGCGTTCGCCCGGGCTTCCACCGCCGACGCTCTCGCCGCCATTCTCAAAGAGACCCCGCCGCCGCTGGGCGAGCCCGACGTGGACCGCCTCCTCTCCCATTGCCTGGAGAAGAACCCGGCCGAGCGCTTCCAGTCGTCCCGGGATTTGGTATTTGCCCTCCAGTCCCTGTCGCAAGCACCGAGCCGGCGCCTGTCCTCGTGGTTCCTGCGCCTGGGTGCGGCGGTGGCGGTGCTGCTCGTGGTGGCCCTGGCGGTGTGGCTTTATTGGCGCCGGGCGCCCTCCGGCCCCCTCGATTCGCTGGCCGTTCTGCCCTTCGTCAACGTGGCCGGCGGCCCCAACCTCGACTACCTCAGCGACGGCGTTCCCGAAGCCCTCACCAATACCCTCTCGAGGCAGCCCAAGCTCCGCGTGGTGCCCCGGGCCCGGGCCTTCCGCTACAAGGGCGCCCAGGTCGACCCCGTGAAAGCCGGCCGTGAGCTGGGGGTCCGCGCCGTGCTCACCGGGCGGGTCACCCTGCGCGGCGACAGCCTCAACGTCCAGGTCGAGCTGGTCGATGTCCACGAGGAGTCGCAGCTCTGGGGCGAGCAGTACAGGCGCCGCATCACCGAGATTCAGGCGGTCCAGGACGAGATCACCCGCGCGGTCACCGAGAAGCTCCGCCTCCGCCCGGCCGGGGAGACGCCCAAGCGCGCCGCCCGAAACTACACCGAGAACACGGAAGCCTATCAATTATATCTGAAAGGCCGCTACTACTGGGATAAGCGCACCGAGGGCATGCTGCGGAAGGCCGCCGAGCAGTTCCAGCAGGCCCTAGAAAAGGACCCCACCTATGCCCTGGCCTACGCCGGCCTGGCCGAGGCCTACGCGGTCTTCGCCATTTACAACGTGACCAGTCCGGCCGAGGCCGTCCCCCGGGCCAAAGCGGCCATCCAGGAGACCTTCAAGCTCGACGACACCATCGCCGAGGCCCACACTGCCCTCGCCTTCGTCCGCATGACCTACGACTGGGATCTGGCCGGCGCCGAGCAGGAGTACGCCCGCGCCATCGAGCTCAACCCGCAGCATCCCACCGCCCGCTTCTGGCACGGCCTCTACCTGCTCGCCCGCCACCGCGACGACGAGGCCATCGCCGAGCTCCGCCGCGCGCAGCAGGCTGCCCCGCTCTCCCTCAACGTCAACTCCTACCTGGGCTGGGTCCTCCTGTTAGCACGCCGCACCGACCAGGCCATCGAGCAGTTCCGCAGGGCGCTGGACATGGATCCGAACTTCCCCAACGCCCATCTGTTCCTCGGAATGGCCTATGAGCAGCAAGGCAAGCCCGAGGAAGCCATCGCCGAGATCCAGAAAGCCCAGGAACTCTCCGGCGGCAATCTCCTGATGATAAGCGCTCTGGGCCACGCCTACGGCTCCGCCGGCCGCCGCGCCGACGCCGAACGAGTACTGGCCGAAATGGCCCAGCTCGGAAAGCAGCGCTATGTCGCCGCCCTGGACGTCGCCTACGTATACTGCGGACTTCGAGAGAAGGAGAAGAGCTTCGAGTGGCTGGAAAAAGCCTTCCAGGAACACTCCGCTTGGCTGCTCTATATCGACGCCGACCCCCGCCTCGACTGGCTCCGCCCCGACCCCCGCTTCGCCGCCCTGCTAAAGCGCCTGGGACTGGCGTCGTAACCCCAGCCCCGGCCGCTCCGGCAGCACCGGCTTCCCTTTCTCCACCTTCACCCCCACATACGGGTCGTTGGCGATCAACAGGTTGCCGTCCAGGTCGGCCCAGTCCACCAGCGGCGACAAGTGCGCCGCCGCGGTGATCCCGACCGAGCTCTCGATCATGCACCCCAGCATGATCTTCAGCCCCAACGACCGCGCGAGCTGGATCAAGTAGTCGCGCAGGAACACGGTCGCCAGCGGCAGGCATGATCTGCGGAGTTTTCAGAGTATGCCCCTAGAAGTTCCCACTTCCGTGAACAGCTCACTCACCAAGATCGAGCAGGAGATGAAGCCCGTAGTCGACTACGAAGTGGCAAGTCTCCTAAACCGCGCAGACGAACGCAAGGGCGGACTGGCGGAGGTGTCGGGATTTAGTTTTACTTTTCCGAATAGCAAGCGTCAAAGCGTCTGGGGCACGCACTTCGGTCCTGTCTGGTCCGTGAAAGACGAGAGGCAGTCTGTGCCGGCTACAGGACGGGCCGCTAGCCACCAGGAACCTTCTCATCTTGGAATGAGGATGTTTTGTCTCGGCCCGTTCTGGAAATAGAACTCAGCAGCACTTCGGCCGCTCGAACCGCGCCGCCAGCCGCGCGTTTGAGAAGCGTCGCCATTCCTCCGGCGACGCGCTCACCCCCCGCCGTACCAGATAGCGCTGGTAGGCATTCTCATCCGCTAGCTCCCGCAGCAGCGCCACCAGCAGCCGGCCCGTCTTCCTGATCAGGCTCATACCTCCTCCGGCCGCAATTGCGACGGAACAAATGGGGTTTCGAATGACCGTGCCTCACGGGTACCGCGCAGGATCCCCGCCCAGACGCGCAGCGAATCAGCCACGATGATGACCACCATCACCGCGAAGATGGCGCACACCACCGCGTCCAGGCGGTTGTTGAAGATCAGCGTTTGGGTCTCGGCCAGCTTCGCGGCGGG
>JACQDI010000518.1 GCA_016201195.1 Acidobacteriota bacterium
GGCCTGCCCAGCCTGATCGCCGGGATCGGGTTGCTGAAGCTCCGGCCGTGGGCGCGGATCCTGACCATCGTGCTTTCGGCCATCGACCTGATCCACGTCCCATTCGGCACGGCATTGGGACTCTACGGCCTGTGGGCGCTGCTGTCGAAGGAAGGAGAGCAGCTTTTCGCGCGCCCGCAGGTTTACCAGATGTGAGCTTTCGGATTCTGCTGAGCGTCCTTGGCTCCCCTTGCGTCTTTGCGTGATGCTTTTACCGCAACGCCCGTTGCCTATAAGAGTATTGTTTCCATTATGTTACAGAAGAACCCGGAATTGTCGTTGACAAATATAAAATGACGTGTCATTCTATATCTGCCATGAGCATTAGGTCCCTTGGACGGTGTTTCTCGGACCCTGCCGAAAGGCGCAATAGCAATAGCCGGAAGCTTGGCATGGCCTGGCTTGCGCTCTGCCTGGCCGTTGCGGCTCACGTAGCAGACGAAGCTCTTACCGGTTCCTGTCGGTCTATAACCCGACCGTTTTGGCTCTGCGCGGAAAGTTGCCCTGGTTACCTTTACCGGTCTTTCGTTTCGAGATCTGGCTTGGGGGATTGATTCTTGGCATTGTTCTGATGCTTTCCCTCTCTGGGTTCGTTTTCCGAGGCGCGCGCTGGATCAGGCCGGTCGCCTATGCTTTGGCGGCCACGATGCTGGCCAACGGTCTGCTCCACAGCTTGGGAACCGCATTCGGGCATACGGTCGAATCTGTCCGCTTCTCGCGCCCGATGCCGGGGTTCTACTCTTCGCCGTTCTTGTTGGGAGCTTCGATCTACCTGCTGGTCCAACTGAGATATAGCGGTGAGGCTGCGGCCCGGAGCGGGTGACAGGAGCAAGCTGGATCGCCTGCCGCGACCGAGTCCGACCATAAGGACGGTCTCCGGGCGGCCCCGGCCCGCGGCGGTCCGGGTTCTCGTCGTTGAGGTGAATCGAGTAAGTCGGCATGGCGTACCGCACATCAGCAAAAATGGCCGAGCGGAAAGACGCGCGACGTCGAAAGCTTCTGGACGCGGCGATCCGCCTGTTTGGAGCGGGCGGCTACCACGCCACCACAGTTCCGATGATCGTTGCAAAGGCCGGCAGCTCAATCGGCAGCTTCTACTTCTATTTCCGAAATAAGGAAGACATCTTTGCCGCCGCACTCCAGGACTTGGGTGAGCGGACCTCAGAGGCCCTCAACCAGGCGATCGCCGCAGCGCCCGAACCGCTTTTGCAGATGAAAGCCGCCGTCATGCGCCTCTTCCTTTTCCTGGCAGAACACCCGGCTGAGGCGCGGATCCTCATTGTTGAGTCTTCCGGGCTTGGCAGGCGCCTCGAACAAATCAGAAGGAGTATCCTGGACAGCCACGCACGAAGCGTAGAGCGGACGCTTTCCCAGTTGGCTCCTGTACTGCCTCCGCTCCACATTCCTTTCGCAGCTCATTGTTGGGTGGGAGCAGTCTTCGAAGCTGTATGTCACTGGCTTGAATATCCGGCCGAGGAACGCCCACCGGCCGAAACGGTTGCCTTAGCCGTGGCCCAATTCAATCTGCGGGCGATTGGCGCTCCACCGGAGGTCTTGTCATGACCGCCGGGGCCGCATGCCCTCCGCGCGGCCACGCAGCACCCCGGTTTTAGTGACACCCCAAACACTGGAAGTTCACCCCGTGGCAGATGCGGCAGGAGGGCTTGTCCAGCTTCAGGCGCCCGCTCGAATGGGAGTCCACGTAGTCAGGGGTGTGGCTCGCGGGCTTTAAGACCTTGGTATCCAGGTGGCACTTCTCGCAGCTAAACGGCGGATCGATCTTGGGATGGCACACCAGGCAGTCGGCCATCTGGGGGAAGTTCGCCTTGGTGGCCGCGTCCACCCGCTCGAGGCCCCGGTGGCAGGTGGCGCAGGCGTTCTTGGTGTCGAGCTCTTTGCGAATCTCCCCCGGCGAGCCGAGGTAGGTTTTCTTGTCGATGGCATCCCGCAGCAACGGGGCGACGTTGCCCATGCCGAGATGCAGCTTGTGGTTGAAGCGGAGGTTGCGCTTGCCCTTGGAAGCGGTGCTGGCGGCTGTCGCCGAGTGGCAGTCCTCGCACCGCGCCCCCGCCTTCTGCATTTCGCCGCGGTGAGACACCCCGGCGGACAGGGCTCCGGCCAGGAGCCCACAGCCCACACCCCACAACCTACTGCTTGTAGGAAATCCGCCAGATCTTGTTGCCGCCGTCATCAGACACCAGGAGGCTCCCATCGGGCCACTGCAACAGGCCCACCGGGCGGCCCCATACGTCGCGCTCGTCGGGCGAAAGCATCCAGCCGGTCAGGAAGTCCTGCGGCCCGCTCTGTGGCTTGCCGTCCTGGAACGGAATGAAGGCGACCGAGTACCCGACCCGCCTGGCCCGGTTCCAGGATCCGTGAAACGCCAGAAACGCGCCGCCCTGGTACCGCTGGGGGAACTGCTTGCCGGCGTAGAACAGGCAATCGAGCACGGCCACGTGGGAGCCGAGCAGCACGTCGGGGGTGAGCGTCTTCTTCACCAGCTCTGGGGCGAGGCCCTTGTTGCGGGGATCTTCGTGGGGACCGGTGTAGGCGTAGGGCCAGCCGTAGAAGCCGCCCTGTTTGATGGCGACGAAGTAATCGTCCACCAGGTCGTCCCCGAGCAGGTCGCGCTCCTGGGTCGCCGCCCACAGCGCATCGGTGCCCGGACACCAGCGCAGCCCGATGACGTTACGCAGCCCGGAAGCGAAGATCTCATGGCCGGTGCCGTCGGGGTCGTAGCGGTTGATGGCCGCGCGGCGCGGGTCCTCGCCGGTGGCTACGTTCGATCCCGAGCCCACAGTGAGGTACATCTTCTCGCCCTTGCGGTCGAAGAGCACGGTTCGCGTCCAGTGGCCGCCGTCGAACCCCGCCAGCGACACGACCTCCTGGCCCGGCGTCGCGACCTTCATCGCCTTGGCGTCGTACTTGTAGCGCTTGAGCGACGTGGTCTCGGCGACGTAGAGGTACTCCTTCCAGAAGGCGAGGCCGTAGGGCCGGTCCAGCCCCTCGATGATCTTACGCCGCTCCTTGCCCTTAAGCAGCCACACCGACCCGCCGCCTTTGGGCATGGAGTCGGAGACCAGCAATTCCTGGCTCGGCCCAAGCAGCATGAAGCGCGGGCGCTCGAAGCCGTCGGCGAACACTTCGATCTGGAAGCCCGGCGGAAGACTCAGCTTGGCGCCATCGGGCCGGGGGACGACCCGCGGGCGGCTGTTCACCGAAGGCGAGTGGTAAGGCGCCGGCAGCGGCTTCTGGTTCACCTGCAACGCAAGCGCCGCCGCGACGGCCAGGGTCAGAACGGCAAACACCATCTGAGCTTTTCGCATATCCTCATATGATAGTACGCAGCCCCCCGATGAGTCCCCTGGTTGCCATTCTCGGTCCCACCGGCAGCGGCAAGAGCGAGCTGGCCCTGGCGGTGGCCGAGCGCTTCGGGGGAGAGGTGGTCAACTACGATTCCATCCAGGTCTACCGGCATTTCCGGATCGGAGCGGCCAAGCTCAGCGAGGCGGAGCGCCGCAGGATCCCGCATCACCTGATTGACGTGCTGGAGCCGCAGGATGTTTTCACCGCCGGCGAGTTCGCACGGCGGGCGGCGGAAGCGGTGCGCGCCATCCGGGACCGCGGCCGGCTGCCGATCCTGGCCGGCGGCACAGGATTCTATCTGCGTGCGCTGCTCGACGGCCTGTTTCCCGGGCCGACCCGCAACGAGGACCTGCGACGCCGCCTCGCCACGTGGTCTCCCGAACGCCTCCACCGGCTGCTGCGCCGCCTGGATCCGGCCGCCGCGCGCAAGATCCATCCCCACGACGCCGCCAAGATGATCCGGGCGCTCGAGGTCACGATTCTCGCCCGCCGCCCCATCACCGAACTATTCGCGGGCGGCCGGCAGGGCCTCGAGGGTTTCCGGGTGCTCAAGATCGGCCTGCTGCCCGATCGCGACGCCCTCTACGACCGGATCAACCGCCGCACGGAGGCCATGTTCGCTGCGGGCCTGGTCGAGGAGGTGCGCCAGATCCTGGCGCAATACCCGGCCACCGCGAAGCCGTTTGAGTCCCACGGCTACCGCCAGGTCCTCCAGCACCTGCGGGGTGAGTTGAGCCTGAAGGAAGCCGTCTTCCA